>JBDQJG010000007.1:0-31803 GCA_040263955.1 Verrucomicrobiales bacterium | reverse complement strand
CAGGAAGCACGGAAACTCACGGAACAAGAAGGCATTACAAAGATTTAGCTGCTCACCTGAAAAGTGATATTCGAATGCTGTGGAAAAGGTCAACTACTGTCTTAATTTCCGTCTCTTCCATTAATTCCGTGGTTAGATCATTGCGGTATTCAGGTTGAAACTCGCGAAGCCAAAGGCTCCGCGCAGCACCTAACCACCTAACACCCCCCAATCACTTCGCCTTTTTCCCGGCATTCTTCGCGGCTTTCCCGGCCGGTTTCGCGGTGGCCTCGCCGACTCCGTCGAGCGGGGTCTCGCCGCCGCGCTCAACCATGGTGGGGTAGACGTCATCCCACCAGCGGTCGTAGGCCGCCAGCATGTTCTGCGCGCGCTCGGGCATGGTGGCAGACAGGTCGTCACGGCAGGCAGGGTCCTTGCGAGTATCGAAAAGCACCCAGCGATCCGCCAGGCTGACACCCCAGTGAAACTGGGCATTTTCCTTGGTGTAATGGGCCGAGGTTGCGCCTTTTTTCACAGAGCGCAGGGTGGCGCACTGGTTGCCGAGCACCTTGGTGGTGCAGGCGGGGTCCTCGCAGGGACGACTTCGCAGCAGCAGGAACTCTCCCTGGCGCACCCCGGCCATGGCATCCTTATGCGAGGCGGCGAGTCCACTGGGCCAGCGTGCCACGTGCTGAAAGAGCATGCGCTCATCGTGCCAGGAAAGGGGGGCCGGGTTCTCAAGCAGCGGCACCATGCTGAATCCATCGAGCTGGGAGCGCAGGTCTTCGGGGATCTCGGCGCCGGCGACCTGGCACAGTGTCGGCACCACGTCGAGGTGCGCGGTGAGGTTTTCCACCGTCTTCGCTTGCCAGGTTCCGGGCCAGCGCCAGAACGACATGGCCCGACTACCGCCCTCCCAGATACTGCACTTGCTGCCACGCATGCCGGCATTGTAGACATCCAGCCCGACGGTCACGCCATTGTCGTTCATGAAGATGACGATAGTGTCGCGGTCGAGTTCGCGTTCCTCCAGAAAGGCGAGCAGGCGGCCGACGTTGTAATCGACGTTGGCGATCATGCCGAGGTAGAGCGCCTGGTCCTCGGTAACGTGCTCGCGAAAGGGGGCCACGTATTCTTCCGGCGCCTTGAGCGGGGTATGCGGCGAGTAGGTAGCAAGGTAGAGGAAGAAGGGCTGCTCGCCGCTCTCGTCGATAAAGGTCATGGCCTCATCGAAGTAAATATCTTCCCGGAATCCCGGGCGCTTCTCGCGCGTGCGCTTGTCGCCGTCGTAAATGACGATCTCCGGGTCGAAGTGCTCGGCGCCCTGCAGGGTCCAGTCGAAACCGCGATCGTGCGGATGGTAACCGGCATCCCAGCCGAGGTGCCACTTCCCGATATGGCCGGTGCGGTAGCCGGCGGGCTTGAGCAGCTGCGGCAGGATGGTGGCGTCTTTCCACAGGTGCTCGCGCGGCGCGCGGGTGTGGGTCACGCCGTTGCGGAACTCGTGCATGCCGGTGAGCAGAGCAGCACGGGTCGGCGAGCAGGAGGGGCTGACATAGAAATTGTCGAAGCGCACGCTCTCGTCGTGCAACCGGTCGGTGTGCGGCGTTTTCAGCAGCGGGTGCCCGTGGCGGGCGAGATCCCCGTAACCCTGGTCGTCGGTCAGGATCAGGATGATGTTCGGCTTCTCGGCGCGGGCCAGCACGGAGACTGTGCCAGCCATCCAGCACACCAGCGAAAGGAAAACAAACAGTACGGTTTTCATACTCCCATCCCGTAGCAGGTGTCTCCACCCGCCGTCCAGCTTTTTTCCTCCGGAATCCCCGCGCGCGACACGCCGCCCCGACCGAAATTCGCCCCGATTTCCCTGCCCCTTGATCCCTGCTCACACGGGCTTCTGCACTCGGCGGGCGAACCTGCCGCGGACAGGCCCGCCCGCCCGGACGCGGCGCGCCGAAAAACACCCCGGCTTGTCAATGCCGCCAAATCGTCGTAACAAGGGTGCTGTCCTCACACCCCGGCGCAATGACACCTCACGCAATTCGATACCGCTACACCCTGGCTCTCGGGCTGGTTACTCTATCCATACTGCTGAGCTGCAACGCTTTCGCGCAGCTGCGGAACTTCACCAGCTCCAACGGTGAAACCACACAGATGGAACTGGTTTCCCACAAGGGCACCGAGGACTCGCTTAGCCTGCGCACCGCAGACGGCAGGCTGCTCAAGAATATCAGCATCATAATTTTCGCGGAAGCCGACCAGCAATTCATCCGCGAGTGGATGGAAGCGACAGCACCCTCTCTGGATTACCATTTCAAATACGAGATCAAGTCGGAAAAACTCGCGAGCGAGCGCCGGGATGTCGGCTACAAGAAAATGACCAAAAGCGAGATGGCTTACAAGATTTCGATGACCAACAGCAGCAGGGACACGGTCGGGCCATTGAAGGTCGATTATGTTTTTTTCACCGACAACCAGGTCAGGGACGGCTACTCGACTTCGGGTGGAGGGTCCACGGAGGTCTTCGAGGGCAGCCTCGAGGTGGATGCGCAACTGCGCTTCAACCAGACCGCCGAGCTGCTTACCAAGACTGCCACTATTGAAACCGTGGACTACGATTACGGCAGCAACCGCCACAAGGACAGCCTGGACGGCATCATCATCCGGGTTTTTGATGCACGCGGGCAACTCGTCGACGAACATAAAAGCACCAAGGCCGAAAAACGCAGCTGGCCATCCGAAAAGGAAACGGCCGATGGCAAGGTCATCGTCAAGTAAGCCACTACAGGGAAACCCAACACCTATCACTTCCCCCTACCTCGGCGGCGAGACATCGTCCCTAAACACTTCACTTTCTGCGCGAGCGGGGTCCAAGCAGCGACTCGGCGGGCACCTTCGAGTCGTTTCTTTCTTGCCCAACACCTCCCCGAGCGGTTACAACTCTCTGGAACCCACTTAAAACAATGAGCCAACACGATCCGAAAGCCTACCGCCGCGACTGCCTGCGCGTGCTCTTTGCTCTGCTTGCCATCTGGTTTCTTGCCAGTTACGGCTGCGCCATCCTGTGGCGTGAATGGCTCGATGTCACGCTGCCCCAGGTGGGGCATGCGCCCTTCGGTTTCTGGATGTCCCAGCAGGGATCCATCATCACCTTCATCCTGCTTCTGATCGCCTACCGATCCCTGATGAACCGGGTGGATGCCAAGCACGGCCTGGTCGACACGGACGAGGAGAACGAGGGCCCCTGAAACTGCAACCACCTGTCTACCGCCACAGCGAACCCTGATCCTTTTTCCGCCACTTCACTCACTTTTCCGCCATGAGCCAAGATTTCTGGAACTTCCTTTTCATCGGCCTTTCCTTTGCCGTCTATATCATTATCGCGGTGCGCTCGCGGGCGACATCCACCGGCGAGTTCTACGTTGCCGGCCAAGGGGTCTCGCCATTCGCCAACGGCATGGCCACCGCGGCGGACTGGATGTCGGCGGCTACTTTCATCTCGATGGCTGGCACGGTCGCCATCTCGGGTTACGATGCCGGCCGCTTCCTGATGGGATGGACCGGTGGCTACGTATTGCTGACCGTGCTGATGGTGCCGTTCCTGCGCAAGTTCGGCAAGGCGACCATCCCGGATTTCATCGGTGATCGCTACTACTCGGATTTCGCCCGGGCGGTCGCCATCGTGTGCGCGATTTTCATCTGCCTGACTTACATAATGGGCCAGATGCGCGGGGTGGGCGTGGTATTCTCCCAGCTCTTCGGTATCGATATCTGGCTCGGTGTGATCATCGGGGGTGGCATCGTGTTCTTCTACGCCGGATTGGGCGGGATGAAGGGCATCACCTACACGCAGGTGGCTCAATATTGCGTGATGGCCTTTTCCTACACGCTGCCGGCCATCCTGATTGCCATGACTCTGACCGGTAACATGATCCCGCAGCTCGGCCTGATCGGCACGGTCACCGACGCCTCCGGCAACCCAGTGCCGTTCCTGCAGAAGCTCAATAATATCAACACCGAACTCGGTTTCAGCGACTACACCGCCGGCAAGATGTCGACACTGAACATGTTCTGCATCACCGCAGCATTGATGGCTGGCACCGCCGGGCTGCCGCACGTGATCGTGCGCTTTTTCACCGTCAAGGACGTGCGTGCCGTGCGCACCTCGTGCTGCTGGACGCTTGCCTTCATCGGGGTCATCTACCTGACCGCCCCGGCAATCGGCGCCTTCGCCCGGGTCAACCTGATCGAGAAGCTGCATAACACATCCTACAGTGAGGCTCCCTACTGGTTCGCGGAATTCGAACAGACCGGCCAGATGGCATGGGTGGACAAGAACGGGGACGGCAGGATCCAGTATTTCGGCCCCGGCAAGTCGGAGGCCGGCACCGCTGACGCGTTCACCGGCAAGCCAACCCACAAGCTCGACGAACAGGGCGAGAAAACGCGCGGCAGCCACGGGGAATACCTGTTCACCAACGAGGTGGACACAAGCAACCCCAACGAACTCTACTTCGGCAACGACATCATGGTGATGGCCAACCCGCATATGGGCGGATTGCCGAAATGGGTCATCGGGCTGCTCATGGCGGGCTGTATCGCAGCGGCACTTTCAACCGCGGCCGGCCTGCTGCTGGTACTATCCACCTCGATCTCCCACGACCTGATGAAGCGGATCATCAATCCGGCGCTCACCGACCGGGAGGAGATCAGCTGGGCGCGACGGGCTTCCTTCATCTCTCTGGTGGTGGCGATCTACTTCGGCATCAACCCGCCCTCGGCGTTCATCGCCAAGACGGTGGCCTTCGCCTTCGGTCTGGCCGCCTCATCGTTCTTCCCCACCCTGCTAATCGGGATCTTTTCCAAACGCATTGGCAACAAGGCCGCCATGGCGGGCATGATCAGCGGCATGTTGTTTACCCTGAGCTATATCATCTACTTCCAGTTCAACCTGCCGGGAATCGGCAAGGGCACGCCCGACCAGTATTTGTTCGGCATTACCCCGGAGGGCATCGGCTTCGTCGGCATGCTGCTGAACTTCGCGGTCACCTTGAGCCTGGGATACATCCTGCCGGGACCGCCGGAAATCATCCGCAAGATGGTCGACCGCATCCACATCCCCACCGGAGCGGGCAGCGCAAGCAACCACTGATCGGGAAGGCAATCAGAAAGAACCACCGAGTAGCTCGAGCCAGCCGCGGGTTTCGTGCTCCGGGGTGAACAACCGGGCACGCTCCCGACTACAGCTGGCGAGTTGCGCAAGAAAAGTCGAATCGTTGCGCGCCCGGCGAAGCAGATCCGCCAGGGCTCCGGCATCTCCGACCGGGAACAGCCCGGGGTGGTCTTCCCCCAACATGCCGACATTGCCAACGATGTCGGTGGCCACTACCGGCATGCCGATATGCAGGGCCTCGCAGAGCGCGTTGGCGCCGCCCTCCATGAGCGACGTATTAAGCAGGACATGGGATGCAGCTGCCCGCGCCACGGTCTCGTGATGCGGCAACTGGCCGAGCCAGTGGCAACGCGGATCCCGGCGCACACATTCACGGATACGCACAGCGCAGCCTTCTTCCACTTCGGCACCGACATGCTCGAGCTCGAGCTCTTCGATGTCGGCAAGCAGGGCGACTGCACGCGCTGCCAGCAGGGGGTCTTTCTGGGCCCGCAGATGCGCCACCACGATCACCCGGAAGCGCCCGTCCACGGGTGCCCAATGAGGCACCTCGGTGGCCAGCGACTTCGGAATGACATGCAGCTTATCGCGCAGTTGCCCGGGCACACAGGCCACCAACGCCTCATTGGCCACCACCAGCGAGTCGGCTGCCTCCATTGCCGGAAGCGGCCGCGGATCACCCTCGGGAAGACAGCGGAACAGATCCGATCCGGGAAGCAACAGGTGACGCGGCCGACCCGGGAACCTTTGCGCAAACTCCTCCATGGCGGCAACCGAGCGACAGGCGTGCAGGGCGATCAGTGCCGTGGCGGCGACTGTTTCCGGACCGGGAATCACGTCGATGGCACGGGCCGGGACCCCGGCCTGGCGGAGCAGGCGCGCGATCCGCAGGGCGGAAACGGTATTGCCCTGCAGCGAATCGAGCGGAAACGGCGTGAAAACGAGAACCTGTTTTTCCAAAACACCGCCAACTTGCCGGAGCCACGGCCATCTTCAAGCGCAGAGACTGGAGGGATGCCAGGCGGACTCTCCCAAAGGGCCCCCAAGTGCCGGCAGCGCTACTGGTGTGTCTCGCCGGCGAGATCACGCAGGTCGAAATCAGGAGAGACCTCGACGGGCTCCCAGCGGCGATCGACATTCAGGCGAAAGGACCCGATCCACCCCTTGCCCGGCCACTCCTCCGGCGGCACCAACGAGAGCCGGCTGCGGGTACGCGCATCCCTGCCTTCGTAGAGGTGGTAGGTGTCTCCCATGACCGGCTCGAAGGAAAACTCCGCCTCGTAGACGAGCTTGTTCCAGTTGAACTCGTCGATAACTTTCTCGTAGCGTTCCTTGAGTTCACGCAACTGCTGCTTGAGCTCTTTCTCAACCTGGCTGACGCCCCGGCTGCGGAAGTTTGTCAGGTCATTGGGCACGATCTTCGGTGCCAGCGTCGAGCTCGGATAGGGCAGGTAGCTGGAAGGATTGACTACCGAGCCGAGCTCATATTCACCACCGGAATCCGTATCCGCGCCTGCCTCCGCATCGCGGTGTTCCTGCTGTTCCTGCTGTTCCATCTGCATGACCATACGCCTGTTTTCCCCTGATTCAAAACGATCCCCGCCTTCCCGCGGTTGCAGGAAGTTGATGGGGAATCTATAATCCACGGTGCACCGATCACCCCACGTATCTCGCCTCGCGACCCTTGTGTTGCTGCTCGTGCTGGCAGCCTGCGCCGCCCCCATTCCCAAGGTGCAGGACTTCGACCACTTCGACAAGCAATACAGCATGCTGATTGCCAACGACATCAAGATTCTGCAGGAACGCTATGCCGCGGGAGAGATTTCCAAGGCACAGATGGATGCGGAGCTCGAGCGCTTCGAACGCGAACGCTACCAGAAAGTCAATGAGCTTGTCGAGCACAGCCACCGACTGAAAGAAAGCTATGCCTCGACATTCGGCATTCCGATCAGCGGGCCAGGTCGCATCTTCAACAAGATCACCTCGGGCGCCACACCTCAGTTCAATCCGCGAGCCAACGCCAACATTCCAAATATGTCGAGTTTTGATTCAGGCAGCCGATATCGGGGGCCCTGACCAGCCAGACGGGTCCATTTTTCTTCCCGGTTCCATGCCTTACACTTCAGGATCTGACCCCCCTGCGAGGAACCCCATTCAGCCGTGGTCTCTCCTCCCGAGGCACGTTCGTGAAAGCTGATCCAGATCAAGCTACGGGAACTCCGGTCCCGATTGTGCCGAGACAGCACCGTCTCAGGCGGATACGTCGCGTCCTTTTTATTCTCTGCCTGTTACTCTTTTTCAGTGTGGTCGCAACGATCTGCGTGGTCTACACCTGCCGAGTCGCACTCGTCAACCGCACCCTGGCGCACCTTGACCTGCCGCTGAGCGTGTCTGTCGAGAGTCTCGAACTGAACTTTCCCGGCAATATCATCCTCGGCGGTGTCGAGGTCCGTGCGCGAGCCGACAACCGCACAGTGCTGCACTCGGGCAGACTTGCCTGGCGATTCGGATTCATGCAACTCCGATCGGGGCGACTCGGCAGTCTCGAGATCGAAACTGCGGTGCTGGCGTTGACTGCGGAGGATATCGCACTACTGCAGAATTTTCGTGCCGCAACCCATGGCGATGACTCGCTACACGAAACATCCACAGCCGTAAAACCCGGCGGCATCAGCTGGGATATGATTCGCATCGGAGCACTTGCATTCAGCTATGCAGGAGACGCGCACTGCCCGAAGCTATCCGGGGAAGTCGGTCTGGAAGCTGAACACCTCGTATTTTCCCCTGACAGCGGCTTCGAAACGAAAGCAATCGAGCTGCGCATCAACCAACTGAACATCGATGCAGGCAGAGAAGCACCGATCCGTGCACGGATTGCTTCCGTGATTGTGGACATCCAGTCGGCCTCCCGGGAGTGCGTGCACGTCGACAGGGTCGCAATCCAAGCGGATTCGATTTTTGCCGACACGAACGCCTTGCAGAGGAAACGACGCCCAGCCGAGCAGACAGCTTATCCGCGCGGAGACATGCCGACGCTTCGCATCGACTCGCTGGCGATGCATGCGGCAAAGTTCATGCTTGAAAGCCCGCGCAAATTCAATCGGCAAACAAGCGCGAGGGCACTCAATATACGTGCTGACGGACTGCTGATAAACGGTGCGGAGGGGGCGATCCGGACACTCGAAGCTTCACTCGAGGCTGCGGAGCTTGGTTCCTTGCTTCCAGGCGGAGTGAACGCCTCCGCCGAGGCACTCAGTCTCACCGCCTCGGCCAGATGGGGAACCCGAACAGAGGTCGCCATCTCCCAGGCTGAAATTCTTGCACCACGGATCGCGATCGACCTTGCCGCTACGCCCGCTCGGGCTGAGCGACCCGAACACTCCCCGGGACAGGCAGCCGAACAGCACCGGGTATCCGGTCTGCATGTCAGTCTGGATGGATTGCAAACCAACAATGCTCATCTTGAAGTGACCGGTCACACTACATTGACGAAGTTGAACGCCGATTTCGATCTTCGGGCCGGTGGCTGGCGGTGGCAGGACGGGCAACTGGGCCGATTACCCGAATCGCTGCAGGAGCTGCGAATCGATCAGCTGCATGCCTGGCTTGCCGGGATCACTCGTCCCATCCACTGCAAAAAACTTACTGTCAGTATGATACCATCAATTTTCTCCGAGCGTGGCAGGATCCATGCACTGAAAATTGCGGAGCTCGACATCGACCTCGAAGGTCTGCAAGAACACGCGGCAGCAACGGACGCGAAAACGCACGACAAGGCCGCTGCACCGAGCAAAGCAAGTCATCCATCCACGCCATCAAAAGCTCGTCCCATTCATGCCGATCCCTCGCGTTGGGTCTTCGAAACTTTGGAGGTCAATCGCGGCCACATCACAATTCCGGCCATGACTGCGCTCGGAATTCCCCACATCGAGACAAGCCTCGCGCTATCGACTCCGCAGCATCCGGGCTCCGCTGCCGGAGTCCACGATCTTTCGCTTTCCGACCTGTCCGTCTCAGCCGAGGGTGACCGGGCACCGTTTTATCGAACAGAGGGGATCTCGGCACGGGTCGATTACCGTGAAGCCTGGCGCGGCGGCGGCATCCGGTCACTGCGCATCGGTCCCGGAACACTGGAAGTCGGCGAGGACCTCACGCGACTCGTGCAGGAATTCGCTGCGAAGCGGGCAGCACTCGAACAACCCTTGCCGGATTCTGGCGGTCATGCTGACGAGCCTCCGCTGGCTCGACTGTTGCCCGACCTGGCAACCATCTCGATCGCGGATACCCGGGTCATCCTCAAGGATATCGCACCGGGCATCCGCACGGTGATCTTCGGTCTCGAGAAAAAGCGCGGCAGACAGCGTATCGAGCTTGAACAGATCGAGATTACGTCACCTTACAATCCTCTGCTCCCGGTCGCCCGCCTCAATACCATCTTCGTGGAATTCTCACTGGCGGGCCTGCTCAACAAAACCATCGACAAGGTGGAAATCGTCAACCCGACCATTTACGTGGGCGAGCACCTGTTCTGGTTTATCGAGCACTACCGCACCCACGGCACAACGGAGGAGGAGACCGGCGCCGAGGACTCGCCAAAGAGCTGGGACATAGGCGAAATTCATGCCCACAACGGACGTTTGATCGTCGCGCCGAAGGGCACGCCGGTTCCCGGTCTCGAGGTTCCCTTCCCGTTCTCCTGCCGTACCCGGCTCGGCCGCGGGATCGTCGAGGCGAATCTTACCATCCAGAATGCCGATTATGCGATTCCCGACATCGAGGTTCTGCTCGAGGACCTCGAGGGAACAGTCGAGTTCAACCTGCCACTCAAGCGGGTTGATAACAATCTCGTGCAGGTTCTCAAGGCGCAGCGCCTGCGCTTTCGCCAGCTCGAGGGCACCGATCCGTGGGTTTCATTCACCTACGATCGGCACGGAATCTACACGCGCTTCGGCGCCAACGCCTACGGCGGTTACGTGGAGGGTGAAGCCAATGTCTACATCGACGAGAATTACACCTGGGACGCCTGGGCATCCCTCTCAGAAGTCGAATCCGGTCCGATTACGGAGGTCCTCACGCCCGAGTATTTCCGCATGCGGGGACGCTCGAACGCCACGCTGGTAGCCAACGGCAACATCCATGAACTATTCCAGGCCAAGGGTCAATTCTCCAGCCCCAAGGGCGGAGAAATCGACGTGCGGGCGCTCAACGGCCTGGAGGATAACATCGAGGTGAAAAGTCCGGTCACCCGCTGGCTGGCTGAGGCTGGAGTGGACCTCCTGCGCCATTTCCGCTACGATAACGCAGACGGAAGATTCGATCTCTATGGCAGGGAGGGAGCACTGGATTTTCTTCTCGCAGGTCCCGACGGACGGCGCGAGTTTCACGTCATTGTCCATGACCACCGACCGATCGAGGAAATACAGAAGCCCGGCAGCTGAGCAATTCGATCACCACAACGCCACCGCGCCCGCCATCATGGCAAACAAACCGAGCAACCGACCAGTTTCCCTTTCGCCCGCAATCGCTCTGCTCGGCGTGCTGCTGGCCTCCCCTGCCTGTACCAGCCTGCCTGAGATCCCGCTGACAACACCCGAGCCGATCAAGGTCGCCCCGATCGAAGTGCAGGTCCGAATCGACCTCTATCAGCATGGTCAAAAGCCAGCCGAAGCAGTGGAGACAGCGATCAGGATGGAGGAAATCGTCGAGCGACAGCGCAACCGCATGGCCGAAATCCAGGAACTCAAGGACAACCGCCTTGTCGGCGAGAACCATCGCGGCCTGCTCGAGGTCAGGAACCTGCCCGGCGGAGACTACGGCAACTATGTCAAGAAAACGGTCAAAGAAGAAAACCGGGACCGCACCTACATGATGCGCGCCGAAGCGCAACGTCGCGACCTGCTGCTCGCACGCATTGAAGAAGAACAATGGATCCGCAGGAGCGAGCTTTCCTTCCAGGGAGAATGGCTCGAGATCGCCGACCCGGAAAAGGAGGGTGGCTTCAGGTGGAAGCGCAAGGAGTAGAGACCGAGCAGCGCGCCACGGATCCGTTGCGCCCGGGCAGCCTCGTCACTTCCATTCCGAACTTTCTCCGCAACAACCGGGAGCGCAACGCGCTGGCCGAGGCCGGCATCCGGGATCTCCAGCAACTCGTGCTGCGTCTTCCACGCCGCTTCGAGGACCGGATCACGCCGGTCGTGCTGCCTGCGGAGCCACCCGGCCACCCGATCCCGCTGCGCGGACAGGTCACGCACACCCGTGCCATGCGCCTGGGCAGGC
Source organism: Verrucomicrobiales bacterium (assembly GCA_040263955.1). Classification (GTDB taxonomy): domain Bacteria; phylum Verrucomicrobiota; class Verrucomicrobiia; order Verrucomicrobiales; family DEV007; genus CALSSN01. The sequence continues at coordinate 20,375 of JBDQJG010000007.1, read as the reverse complement.
AGCGCTGCACCGTGCTCGAGGTCGCCATCGACCCACCGGACGCGCCGCGGTCGACGCTGACCTGCCGGTGGTTCGGCATGCCCTACCTGGCCCGGGCTTTCCCCGTAGATGCACAGGTCCATCTCTTCGGCACCGCGAAACTGCTCAAGGGAAACCTGTTCATGGATCATCCGGAACACGAGGTGATCCGGGCGGACGATCCGCTGCAGCTCGGCGCGCTGGTGCCCATCCATGTAAGTCCCCGCGGCATCACGACGCGCGATTTCCGGCGATTGGTCGAGCGAGCGCTCGACCTTCTGGCGGACTGTCCTGACCTGCTCCCCCCGCCCCGGATACATGGTTCATTCGAAGGATGGTCACGCCTCCGCGCGCTGCGCGAGGCGCACTTCCCAGCGAACCGGGATTCTCTTCTGGCGGCACAACGCTACCTCGCACTGGAGTGGCTCGTCGGCCAGCAACTCGGGGTGCTTGCTCGCCGCGCCGCAACCGACCGCGACATCCGACAACGCAACGCTCCCTCAAGACAGGGCCAGCTCGTCGGACAGTTGCTCGCTTCCCTGCCCTTCGCGCCCACCACCGACCAGCAGAACGCAATACATGAGATCATGGCGGACCTGCGCACACCACGCCCCATGAACAGACTGCTGCACGGCGATGTCGGTTCCGGCAAGACCGTGGTGGCCGCCGCCGCCGCCGTCTCCGCTCTGGAGCGCGGCGAACAGGTGGCCCTGATGGCGCCCACCCAGATCCTTGCCGAACAGCACTTCACCACCCTGCGCCAATGGTTGCACCCGCTGGGGCTGGATGTTTCGCTGCGCACTTCGGCCCTGCGCGAGGGTAGCCCGACTGCCGCCGGAATCGTGGTGGGAACACACGCTCTGCTGCACGGGGAAGACGAGGAACTGGACCCGCAGTTGGTCATCATCGACGAACAGCACAAGTTCGGGGTCGCCCAACGCGAACGGCTCATCGGTCGTGCCCGCAATCCTCCTGATGTGCTGGTGATGACCGCCACGCCCATTCCCCGCACCCTGGTGATCACCGCCTACGGCGAACTCGATGTCTCGACACTACAGGAGAAACCGCCCGGACGCAGTCCGATCATCACCAATGTCCTGTACGGTGCCCGCACGCGCGAGGTGACCACCCTGCTCAAGGAAAAGCTCGGGAAGGGGCAGCAAGCTTACCTGGTCTTCCCACGCATCCAAAGTGGAGAACAGGCGCCCTCCTCCGGCAAGGCTCCGAACCTCGAGGAAGAACTCCCGAAGTGGCAAAAACGCCTGCACCCATTTCCAATCGGTCACGTGCATGGTCGTATGCCACTGGAGGAGCGCGAGGCAACCATGACCGCCTTTCGCAACGGGGAAATCGCCGCGCTGCTCGCCACCACCGCGATCGAGGTGGGAGTCGATGTGCCCAATGCGACCATGATGGTTATTTTCGGAGCCGGACGCTTCGGAATCGCCCAGCTCCACCAGCTTCGTGGCCGCATCGGACGCGGCACACAACAGGCTCAGTGCCTGCTGCTCGCCGATCGAGATACCCCGGAAATGCGCGAAAAATTGGGTATTCTCGAGACCACCGAGGATGGTTTCCAGATCGCCGAGGCTGACCTCGCCCGGCGTGGTCCGGGGGAAATTCTCGGCCATGCTCAAAGCGGTCACGGGGGACTCGCTGCACTCGCAGAGCACCTCGGTGACCCGGATTTCTGCATCCTGGCGCGCAAGGTAGCCCGCAAAATCACCGCATCGGATCCGGCACTGGAAAAGTCGTCCAACCGGGAACTGATCCGGCTGGCGAGCCCGGTGCGCACCGGCGAGGGCAGCCTCCAGTGAAGGTCGGCGGACACGCGGAGAATCATCCAATGCGTGCAACCCTCAGGGGGTCACTACAGGCACCGATAAATGTGCTCGAGGGCAAGCAGGCTGTAGGCGGTGACCAGCACCGGATCATTCTCCCACCAGCGGCCGTTGGCATTGACCCACGAACCATCCGCCGCCTGCTCGGAGAGCAATCTGGCGGCAAGATCACGCCGCCAGTCGACAATCCTGCCATCTTCCAGCCTGAACTCCTCGATCCCGCAGATCGCCAATGCCTTGGCCATGGTGTGGTAATAATAATATCGCCCCTCCGCGCCCATACCTGGGTTCTCGTCGACCGAGTAATTGCGCCGCAGCCAGTCGAGCACGGCCACCACGCGCGGATCGTCCCGCTCCATGCCGGCATACACGAAGCTCAGCAGCCCGGCGTAGCTCATGCTGCCATAGGACCGCAGGGCAACTCTGCCACCCGGAAGCTCTTCTTTTCCGGCCTTGCTGTCACCGGGAAAATACACGAAACCCCCGCGATTACGCGGGTCATCACTGGCCCACTCGCCTGAACTCGCAGGCAGGTTCTGGGTCCTGCTGACGAACCTGATGGCAGCATCCCAATCAAGATCCATGCGCCGGTCGCGCTCACCACCGGAGTCCGCCACCAGCACCTTGCTGTAATACAGTGCCTCCAGGGCAAGGTGCGTATTGGACAGGTCGGAATGGGCGTAGGTGCCGCCGTAGCCGACGCCACCGTCGTATGGGTTGTCGGCCTCACCGCGGATGTCGAAATCACTCTGCTGGTTGATGAGAAAACGGCGTGCCTCGAGCTTGAGAGTTGCATATTCCTCGCCAGGATTGAGCAACAACGCGGTCAAGGAAAGCGCCGTGTTGTAGACCGCAAGGCCCTTGCCATAAATACCGCCATCAGCCTTCGCCTTGCCCGCCAGGAACGCATAGCCTCGAACTGCTGTCGCCGGAACAGGGTCCTGCGGTTGCCTCGACGGATTGCCCATGATTGCCGCCACCGCCAGCGCACTCAGCGCAGGGTGATCGGTCTCACTCCAGGAACCGATCTCCGCATGCTGCTGGCCGGCCAGCCAGCCAATACCCTGGTCGATCGCATGCTGGATCTCGAGCTTGAGTGAAATATTCGACGCGTACAAGCCGGGTGCCTCACCCGGTTCCGCAGCCGCCGGACGGCATCCCACAATCAACAACATCAGCATCAGAAAAGAAGGCAAAACCCTCCCACCTGGGACACTCGGTCCATTGCTGCCACAGGCTGCCCTGATCTTATTCATTACGCGTTTGTTCAGGTTCCACATGTTCGCGACCCACAGAACGGGAAAAACCGTCGCTTTCCCTGCCCACGGATTCATCATACGCCCCGAGAACGATTTCAACCGGCGTCTCGATCGGGGGCAGGCGTTTCCGGTTGGGCAACCAGACTTCATCGCTGCGATTCCCCTCGTAGGGAAAGTTGATCGGAGAGAAGGCATCGAGGTAAATTCCGATAAAGTTCGACTCATGCTCTATTTTCCAGTGCCGGCTGGAACCTGGATCAGGAAGCCCGCTGAACTGCCAGAAACCCCGGCGCATCGGCTGACCCGACGAAGTATCCAGAATCCAATCAGAGAGCGGCGAGGTGCGCTTTTCACCATCCTGGTGCCACCGCACGGTCACCGACAGGCGTGCCATCTGCGGCACCTCCTCGGCAGCTCCCGTCTCGCCCGGTTCGGCACTCTCCGCGGCCCGGTCAAAACCCTCGAAAAGACCTTCCTTGAACGGTTGATAGCGCAGTAGCAGGAGCACCACCTGCAGATCGAAGGGACGCGCCGTGGTGCGAATGAGCGCCTCATGGATCGCACCCCGTTCATTGACCAGCGCATACTCGAGCAGTTCATCATCCAGGTTGACGACACCGTCGAAAACGATCTCACGACTGCGGCTGTCGAAGCGGATGCCGTTGAGTTCGTAGTTGCCACCGCCGAGATCGCGCACCGCGGCACCGATATCCACCGGGGCCGAGGATTGTTCCGACTGCGCCGCCGCCCCAGTCACCGACTGCTCGTTAGACTCCTGCCCCCGGGCCGTAAGGGGAATCCCGACCACGCCGAGGGCAACAATCAGCGAGAGGCCAGCCACGACCCGACCGAGGCCCGTTCCATCGACTCCTGTTTTGTGAGACACCATCCGCCCGCCACAATGAAGAATCGCTTTCCGGAGCTTCCCGCTCGAGACCCCGTTGCGACCCGTCATCACCACCAAAAAACCCACCTTTATGGCCATGATTCTTAGAACCCGCATACAAATTCCCCAACAGGAGCGAACGTGCGAGCGATCCCTTGTGCCATCGCTCGCAAGCTCGCTCCTACCGAGTGGCAAAAAGTCCCGGGTGTTCAGCATGGCCCTGTCATCCTGCCGCCGGCAGGTAGCGGAAATAGACTTCCAGCATCAACGTATTCAGGCAGGTCGTGTAGATCTTTTTATCCAGGTTCGACTTGGCCTTCACCCTGCCCGCCGGCCAACTGCCATCGGTCTCCTGCGTATCGAGGACCCCGTCACTGAACATCTTGTTCCAGGTATTCCAGGTTTCCCCGCCCTTCTGGAACATCACCTGGGTGGCGTAATACCAGCCGTAAGGTTGGGCACTGGCATAGGCCTGCATGCCGGTCGCCTCCAGGTTGTCCATCAGCCACTGGATGGCACCATCGATTTCCTCCTCGTACTCGCCTTTTTCGCGATCCCCGAGCAGCTGCATGCCCAGCGCACAGATGGCGGTCATCTGCCAATCCGATCCATGCTTCAGCGATTTCAACCGGTTGTACTGGTAGCGATGCGCCTTGTCCCGCTCGCTTTTCTGCGCCGGATCGCGCACCGTAGCGAAAAATCCCTCAGCCTTCTTGATCGCCTCGGAGAGGCCGCTGATCTTAAGCTTGGTATGTTTGGCGGCCTTAAGCGCCTGGTACTGCCAGCCGGTCACCGAGGTATCCCCGATATCGTGTCCACTGTAGCTGTATTTCCAACCCCCGTCGGGGCCCTGGCCCTCGATGATGATCTCCACCCCCTTTTCGAAAGCTTCGCGCACACCTGGCAGCGGCTTCTTGCCGAATTTGGCAAGCGCGTAAGTCTCTCCCAACGCATAGGTGGCCGGGCCATGCTCGTAGGGGTAATGGTGATCCTGGATGGCGGCGAACAAGCCGTCATTCTTGTCCCCCAACTCGACAAGGAACATGATGCCTTTCATGACAGTGTCCCCATACTGGGGGGAGTCCGGTGTCTCGCAGTGACCGAGGAACGCCAGCAGGGCAAATGCCGTCATGGCGGCGGTGTGGTGATCTCCCCACGAACCGTCCTCATTCTGGTGCTTCTGCAGGTAGTCGAGTGACTTCTTCACCGCCTTGGCAACCTTGGTGCTGCCGCCGTGCTTGCGCAGCATCGCCGTACGCTCGGTGGCACTGCAGCGGCTCTTCATGGTGAAGGGCACACCGGCACCGAAATCACCGCCGGCGGCACCGAAGCTCATGCTGGCGCCGAAGCTGGTTCCCAGGTCGACCGAGGTGTCGGTGGCGTCAAAATCGACATTCGGGATCGATGCCGCTGACGCTGCACTCAGTGAGGTGATGGCGGATACCGAGGCGGCAGGCGGCGAGACCTGCTTGGGCGGCGACTGCTTGACGACCTGCTTCTTGCTGACCTGCTGGACCTCGGCGACCGGAACGGTGGCCGCGACAATCTCTGGTGGCAGGATCCTCGGCGCGGCCACGATGACCAATCCGATGAGAAGAAACAGCACCGCGTGAATGGCGATGGTCATCAGGATGGCGGAGATCTTCGCCTTGGTTTTGGAATCCCGGGCTGCTTCCGGGGCAATGCCCGCAGGCGCCACAAACAAGCGGCCTTCCTCGGATTCTTCACTGCCGTCGACTGCCTCGACATGCAGTTCGTCCGCATCGACAAAATCGCCGCCGGGCGTGGCCACCAGGAGATGGCTGCGCGTCAACTCGAGCTGCTGGCTGGTGGTAAAGCTCAGAGCCGCGGGCTCGATCTCCTCGATCGTGAGAGACGGTCGGTCGGGAATTTCCCCCGGATTGACCAACGGTTGGATCGGCGGCAGTTCCGTCGCACTGGTGAAGCCCGCCAGCGGTGCCAATGGCACGACGGGGACCACTTCCCCAACCCCCTGCTCCACGGCAACATCGGGCTCGGCATTTTCTTCGGCCACGGCGATCTCCGCAACAGCCTCCTCGTGTGGCTCGACCACAACAGATCCCTCATATTCCTCGGCCGCAGCAAGCTCCGGCTCCGCCTCGGACACCTCGACCGGCGCAGCGACAAACTCCCCTACCTCCTCAACGGACTCTGCAACACCGATCTCCCCGGCAGACGCCGCCTCTTCAGCCATCGGGGCCTCTTCACCGGCACCGGGTTCGAGCAGTGCGGCCAGCGCGGGCTCGAGATTGAGCGCATTTTCCCGGTGCTGCGCTGCCGCCTCCGGCTGGTTGATGCATGCACAGGCCACGCTCTTGGCAAAGTGCGAAGCACCCCGCTGCGGATTCTCCATCATGGCACGCTCAGCAAAACCCAGCGCCGCGAACGGATCATGCCCACCGAGAAAACTCACGATGGCAACAAGATCCTCATCCGAATCCGGTAGATTGGGAGCACTCCTGACCAAATTAACCGCGGCGGCAACCTCTCCCTGCTCGACGTGCACATTGATCAGGTGCTTTCTGAGTTCCCAATCCGCCGGATGCTTATTGAGACTGTTAATCAGAACCTCGAGCGTCTTGTCCATGACTTGCTGTTCCTTGCGAATCTTCCTCTAACCGAGCCGCATCGCTGGCGCGACCAGTCGACTTCGCCCGACAGAAAAGGAAGACCGTCTCTCAAAAAAGGCAACTTGCCCACTCAGTGGACAAACACGGCCATGATCAACCAGAAAAATACTTTATCTTGCTTGTTTCTCACCATCAAGATCTTTGACCAGCGCTAAGGGAAGAATCGCTCCTACAGAGATAGACGCACCACCACACCACTTCCTTAGGCTGAACCTTAACCGATTTTTCCCCATCAAGCCCTGCCCCCTGACGGGAATGAGCACCTGCGCGCTACGCCCTGTCACAATCGCAATCAGTGGCACCCGCAGCCGCCACCGCCACCACCACCGCAACAGCCGCCCTGCTGGAGATCCTCTTCCGTCGGGATTCTGCCCAGCTCCAGAGTTTTTGCCACATACGAGGAAATTTTCTGGTGCAGGCCATTAAGGGCATCCTGGGCATCGAGGAAATCGCTGATCACGGGATTTTCCAGCATGCCATCGCGCATGGCACCGAAAGCTCGGGCATCTTCCTCACCGATCTCCACTCCCTGATGCTGCATCTGGTGGAGCTCCTGCCCCCGCTCAGTGACTTGAACGTAAACCTGCCTGGCCTTGTCATCGGCGAGGAATCTCTCGATTCTCTCGGTGTAGCCGGTGAACTCCGGTTGGTCGAGGATGGTGCGACACAGGATCAGGGTCTGGTCGAGAACGGCATCTTTTTCGGCAGTGGTAACCATCAGCCATTCTAGGGGCGGCCCGGGCTGCGCGCAACCACCGGCGAACGCAGGCAACTACTTTTGTCGTTGTATTGTTCACATGAACATTCTACTCTCATGCTACGAACCATCATGAAAGGGCGAGCCACAGCATCGAACCCGACGGGGCGCTTCGAGCGACTGCAATTTGCACCCGATGCGCAATGCGTTCCCAACGAGCGGCTTCCCACGCAGGTTCTCACAGACCACTCGAAGAGTATCCTGTCGAAAAATTCCAGCCCCGACATCCCCTTCGACCGCAGCCTGAACCCCTACCGCGGATGCGAGCACGGTTGCGCATACTGCTACGCACGACCCACCCACGAATACCTTGGATTTTCCGCCGGCCTCGACTTCGAGTCGAAAATCGTCGCAAAACCCGATGCGCCGGACCTTCTGCGAGACGAACTGCTGCGCCCTGGCTATGTGCCTGCTCCGCTTGCCATGAGCGGCGTGACCGACTGTTACCAACCGATCGAAAAACGACTCGAAATCACCCGAAGCTGCCTGCAGGTGCTGGCGGAAATGCGGCACCCGGTCACCATCATCACCAAGAACGCGCTCGTTCTGCGCGACCTCGATCTGCTGCAGGAACTGGCGCGCTTCGACGCGGTACGAGTGGCCATCAGTGTCACCTCGCTCAAACGTGAATTGAGCGCAATTCTCGAACCCCGAGCTTCGATTCCCCGTGCACGACTGGCGGCAGTATCGGATCTGGCAGCCGCCGGAATTCCGGTCGGAATCATGGTGGCGCCGGTAATTCCCATGCTCAATGAAGAGGAAATTCCTGCCATTGTGACTGCCGCAGCACAAGCCGGGGCAGAATTCGCAGGTCTGACGATTGTTCGGTTGCCCTGGGGCGTGAAGGAGATCTTCAGTGCCTGGTTGGATACACACTTCCCGCTGCGTAAGGACAAAATAATGGGCCGGATCGAAGCCATGCAGGGGGCGACCGGAAGTTGCGCGCATTTCGGGCAGCGCCTGCGGGGCAGCGGCATCTTCGCCGAGCAAATCCACCACCTGTTTGCTGCCTGCTGCCGCCGGGAGCACCTGCACACCGGCAAACTGCCTCGGCTCACCACCTGCAACTTCCGCAGGTGCGACGGCCTCCAGGGAGAACTCGATCTCACCTGATCAGGATCACATGATCAAATTGCGTGGTTTGCCTCTTTTTCCTCGTTGCCGTGGTGCCGCTGCCATCTCAGAGAGTGACCCCGGTCGCCTCGAGCACGCCGGGCAACCCGCGCATGACGTCCATCACTTCAGGCTGCAACGGCTCATCAACCTCGATCACTGTCAGGGCATTGCCCTGCGACTTGTTGCGCGCCAATGACAGGTTGGCGATATTGACCTGCGCGTCGCCCAGGGCGGTGCCCACCGCACCGACGATTCCAGGGCGATCATCATTGCGGATCAACAGGAAATGACCGCTGATGTTGGTATCGACGTATAAACCGTCGATTTCCACCACCCGCGGACTTCTGCCAATAACCGTGCCGGCTACCCGGCAGCGTTCATCACCCCGCACCGCTTCCATTACCAGCAACTCGTTGAACTCGGTCCGGGCATTGATGGTCTTTTCCACCAGGTCGAGCCCCATTTCCGCCGCAACGGCCGGGGCATTGACCAGATTGACCTGCCCGCCGGCCCGCGAGGCCTCGAGGAATGCGGTGAGACCGGCACGCGAAACCAGCGCCGTGTCCTTGGTGGCGATCTCTCCGTGGTAGGAAATGCGCAACGAGTCCGGATTACCGGGCGCGATTTTTGCCAACAGCTTGCCCAGGGCGGCAGCTATCTGCGGATACACTCCGAGTTCGGCCAGCATCTCGGCGTCGGCAGAGGGCATGTTGATGGCGTTGCGGATCTCCCCGGTAAGAAGAAAATCACGCACCTGCTCGGCCACTTGAATGCCTACATTTTCCTGCGCCTCGTTGGTGGAAGCCCCAAGATGCGGGGTGAACACCGTGTGCTTTTTGACCTGAAAGAGGGGGTGATCAGCCGGTGGTGGCTCTTCTTCGAAGACATCCATGCCACAACCGGCAACCTGGCCGGACACAATGGCCGCGGCCAGCGCCTGCTCGTCGACAAGTCCGCCGCGCGCGCAATTGACCACCAGGGCGCCGCGGTTCATCAGGCCAAGCCGATCAGCATTGATCAGGTGCCTGGTTTCCGGGGTCATCGGGATGTGCAGGGTCACCACATCCGCTCCCGTGAGCGCCTCCTCCACCGAGGATGCCAGTTCCACCCGCAATTCGTCCGCTCTTCCCTGGGTCAGGAATGGATCGTAAGCAACCACATGCATGTTGAAAGCGTGGGCGCGCTTGGTGAATTCGGCGCCAATGCGCCCCATGCCGATAACCGCGAGACGCTTACCATTGAGCTCGATGCCGACATAACCCTTCCGCGCAGCGGCGAAATTCCCGCCACCGGCCACCTCGCGATGAGCGTGCCCGATATTGCGAGCCGCCGCCAGCATCAACGTAAAGGCGTGTTCCGCGGTTGAAATCGTGTTACCCGTGGGCGTGTTCATGACGATCACGCCGGCGGCATTCGCAGCGTCCCGGTCGATGTTATCCACTCCCACGCCGGCACGCCCGACAGCCTTGAGCCTCCCGGCAGCAGCCAATACGTCGGCCGTGACCTTGGTCTGCGAGCGCACGATCAGTGCATCATACTCGCCGATAATGGCGATCAATTCCTGTGGCGAGAGCCCGGTTTTGAAATCGACCTCGATGTCTCCCCCGGCGGCAAGAAGGTCGACTCCGACTTGGGATATGGGATCTGAAACGAGAACACGGTGAGCCATGATAGATAATAAACGGATGGAATCGATGGGGACTAGCCCACGAAATCAGCCACTGCAAGGGGGAACCGGCAACAATTCTTCCATTCTGCCGGGTTACTTTCCCGCTCTCATACCCGCCGCCCGGATCGTCACCGCAGGGAATACCTAAGGCTTCGGCAACCGCCCCGATTACAGTCTTTCCTCCGCCACGCACCCTCCGTGCTTGACTTGGACCCGATCCGTCGGGATGATGGAAGGCTAAAGAAACCACATGAGTAAAAAGAAGGCAGCTGCCAAGAAACGCCCCTCCCTCCACCGGAAATTTTCAGGTCCCCTCGTGGACGGCGCAGACCGTGCGCCCTCCCGCGCGATGCTGTATGCAACCAATTTTGCGAAGAGAGATTTTGAGAAAAGCCAGGTCGGCATCGCCTCGACATGGTCGAACGTGACGCCGTGCAACATGCACATCGACCGGCTTGCCACCGAAGCGGAAAAGGGGGTCAATGCCGTCGGAGGCAAGGCGATCGTGTTCAACACCATCACCATATCAGACGGCATTTCCATGGGAACCGAGGGTATGAAATATTCTCTCGTTTCGCGTGAGGTCATCGCCGATTCGATCGAAACAGTGGTCGGCTGCCAGTCGATGGATGGCCTGATCGCGATCGGTGGCTGTGACAAGAATATGCCCGGTTGCCTGATGGCAATCGCACGCCTCGATCGGCCCGCGGTATTCGTCTATGGCGGCACCATCCTTCCCGGGTGCCACAAGGATGAGGATATCGACATCGTCTCGGTGTTCGAGGCTGTCGGCGCCCATGCCCGCAAGGAAATGACTGATATCGAACTCGGCCAGATCGAGGAACGCGCCATTCCGGGTCCCGGAGCCTGCGGGGGGATGTATACCGCCAACACCATGGCCTGCGCGATCGAAGCCCTGGGCATGTCACTACCCAACTCGTCCGCCCAGACCGCCTTGTCGGTGGACAAGATGCGCGACTGTCTCGACTCGGGCGCAGCTGTCATGAACCTCATCCAACTCGGCATCAAGCCGAAGGATATCATGACCAAGAAGGCCTTCGAGAATGCCATCACCGTCACCATTGCACTCGGAGGCTCCACCAATGCCGTGTTGCACCTCATTGCCATGGCTAACACCATCGGGGTAAGCCTGGGAATCGACGATTTCACGCGCATCGGCAAGAAAGTGCCCGTTCTGGCTGACTTGAAGCCATCCGGCCGGTTCGTCATGGAAAAACTCGTCGAAATCGGGGGTGTGACCCCGCTCATGAAAATGCTGCTCAACGAGGGCCTTCTGCACGGCGACTGCCTGACGGTTACCGGGCGCACTCTGAAGCAGAATCTGCAGCGCGTCTCGGCTTCCTATCGCGAGGGACAGGAGGTAATCCGACCGTTCAAAAACCCGATCAAGAAAGACAGCCACCTGGTCGTCCTTTACGGCAACCTGGCGCCCGAGGGTGCGGTGGCCAAGATTTCCGGCAAGGAGGGTGATTCCTTTACCGGTATCGCCAAGGTATTCGACTCGGAAGAGGCCGCCATGAAGCAGATTTTGGGAGGCAAAATCAAGGCAGGCGACGTGGTCGTTATCCGCATGGAAGGACCCAAGGGAGGTCCCGGCATGCGTGAAATGCTCGGCCCAACCTCAGCGATCATGGGCGAGGGCCTCGGAGACAAGGTGGCCCTGATCACCGACGGAAGGTTCTCGGGCGGCTCGCACGGATTCGTCGTCGGCCACATCAGCCCGGAAGCCTGCCTGGGCGGGCCGCTCGCGGCAGTCAAAAACGGTGACAAGATCTCCATCGACGCCAGCAAGCGGGAAATCAACCTGATGGTCTCGAAGACCGAGCTCGCCAAACGACTGAAATCGTTCAAGGCTCCCAAGCCTCGTTACACCCGCGGGGTGTTGGCCAAATACGCCTCCACCGTGAGTTCGGCATCCACAGGTGCCGTTACCGACGCGAACCTCGAACTCTGACGACGCGCCGCGCGCACCCGAATCCCGGCCAGACGGGAAACCAGACAGCCACCCATCACCTGCCGGCCCACCTGCCGATGCCAGTCGAGTTTTCCACGATCGGGCGCCGCCTCGCTCTCGGAAGCGGCATCGGCGCGCTGATGGAAGATCTCGGCAAGGCACTGGTATCGTCCTCCGCGGAGCTGTGCATGCTGGGCGGCGGGCAACCCGCGCTGATCCCCGAGGCGGAGGCACTTTGGCGAAGACGCACCGAGGAACTGATGGGCAGGGAGGATGGCCTGCAACGCATGCTCTCGATCTACGAGCCCCCTTCAGGAAACCCCCGTTTTCGCCAGGCGGTGGCAGGCATGTGCTCACAGGAATTCGGTTGGCGGCTCGGCGAGCAGAACATCGCCGTGACTCCCGGCGGTCAGTGCGCATTCTTTCTGCTTTTCAATCTCCTGGCAGGCGAAATGCCCGACGGCGCCAACCGCAGAATTCTCTTTCCCCTGATGCCCGAATACATCGGCTACGCCGACCAGGGCATGCAGCCGGACCTGTTCATCGGGCTCCCTCCGCTGATTGAGGAGATCGGGGAGCGGGAGTTCAAGTATCATATCGATTTCGATGCCGTCGAGCAGGCTGCCGCCAACGAGCCAATCGGAGCCATCTGCGTCTCCCGTCCCACCAACCCGAGCGGTAATGTGCTCACCGACGCCGAGGTCGGACGACTGCGGGAACTGGCCAAACGCCTCGATGTCCCGCTGATCATCGACAACGCCTACGGGGCTCCTTTCCCGGGCATTCTTTTCCGTGAAGTAACGCCCACCTGGGATGACGGCATCATCCTCACACTCAGCCTTTCCAAGGTGGGACTCCCCGGAACCCGCACCGGGATCGTAATCGCATCACCGGAAATTACAGCGGCACTCTCCTCGATGACAGCCATCGTGGGACTTGCCAACAATAACGTCGGACAAGCCATAGCCGCACCACTGATCGAATCAGGAGAGCTGCTTGAACTTGCCAGGCAACACGTGCAGCCCTTCTACCTGGCCAAGCGCGACGAGGCGTTGGCAGTCTTTCACCGCGCATTGCCCGGGCACATTCCATGGCGTCTGCACGCGGCCGAAGGAGCACTGTTTCTCTGGCTTTGGATTCCCGGCCTGCCGATCAGCTCGAAGGAACTCTACCGCCGGCTCAAGGCACGCGATGTGCTGGTTATTCCCGGGGAATATTTCTTCTTCGGGCTCGCGGATCCCGACTGGCGGCACTGCCACGAGTGCATCCGCATCAGCTACGCAATGGACCACGACACCGTCGAGAGAGGTGCCAAGACCATCGGAGCCGAACTGAGGGCAATCTTCGAATCCAGCACGGCTGCTTGATTCATCCTGCCGATCAAGCGGCCACGTTGCCAACAGCTCTTTCCCCGCGTATCCCTGCAGGTGCCCTCTTCCTCCTCGCTGACCCTGGTCTTCCCCCACCAGCTCTTTGCTGAGCATCCCGCCATCAGCGAGGATCGCCCTGTGGCGGTGGTCGAGGACAGCCTGTTTTTCGGAGACCCGCACTACCCACTGCGCTTTCACAAGGCCAAACTTGTCCTGCACAGGGCTTCCATGAAGGCGTTTGCAAAGCGTCATGGCGCCAGCTACCACGACCACGCTGCCGGCAACACCATCGGTGACCTCATCGCCGGCCTCAATCCAGGCATCACCGACATCCACCTCTGCGAGGTTGCCGATTACCTGCTCGAGCGGCGTCTCCACCGTGCCGCAGACTGCCACGGCATCCGCCTGCACTGGTATCCAACGCCCATGTTCCTGAGCCCGCGCGAATTCCTCGATGCGCAATTTCCGCCGGCCGGAGCCACCCCGATGATGGCCAACTTCTACCGTGCACAACGCCAACGTATGGACCTGTTACTCGATGCCGATGGCGGGCCAGCCGGAGGCCGCTGGAGTCACGACGCCGACAACCGCAAACGGCTACCCAAAGGTGCGGCGGTTGCTCCCGAGCCAACCTCCCGGCCAGGGCCCGAATCCCGCGCCCTCATCGAGGAAGCGATCCGCTACGTCGATACGCACTTTCCCGAACATCCCGGCCGAGGTGATGCCATGCGCTACCCGATCGACCCTGCCGAGGCTCGGAAGTGGCTTGACGACTTCCTCAGCGAGCGCCTGCACTGCTTCGGCGACTACGAGGATGCCATCAGCTCCCGGCACCGCATCCTTTTTCACAGCGTGCTCACGCCGGCACTCAACATCGGCCTGCTGACCCCGCAGGAAATCGTCACCAGGGCACTCGCGCACGGGGAAACCCACGCCGTACCCATTAACTCACTCGAGGGCTTCATCCGCCAGATCATCGGCTGGCGTGAATTCATACGCGGCGTCTACGAGCAACGCGGAAGCGTTTCGCGCAATGCCAATTTCTGGAACTTCGATGAACAGACAGCAACCCTGCCACCGGCCTTCTACGATGCCACCACCGGCATTGCACCGATCGATGCCACCATCCGGCGCGTGCTCGATACCGGTTACTGCCACCATATCGAGCGGCTGATGCTGCTGGGTAGTTTCATGCTGCTGTGCGAGATCCATCCGCACGCCGTTTACCGCTGGTTCATGGAACTCTTCATCGACGCCTACGACTGGGTGATGGTGCCCAACATCTACGGCATGAGCCAGTTCGCCGATGGCGGCTCGTTCGCCACCAAGCCCTACATCTGCGGATCCAACTATGTCAAAAAGATGGGCGATTATCCCGCCGGTGACTGGTGCCCGGCATGGGATGGACTCTATTGGCGCTTCATCGACAGGCACGCCGCGTTCTTCCGCTCCAATCATCGCCTTTCGATGATGCCGCGACTGCTCGACAAAATGGATCACGCAAAACGGGAAGCGCACTTCCATGAAGCCGAGCGGTTTCTCGGCAACCTGCGCGGCTGATGCAACAGCCTGCACGACTTCCGGGTAAACCGTTGTCTTCCTGCACAGCAACGCCGCGCCCCACCCAAACAGTCATGTCACCGCCAGCGCGCGCCCGGTGGCCCCCTGCGGCCCACCCGCGGTCCTGAACAATGCGGATCAGCTGCGCCCCCTCAATCCGGGCATCAATCGGCGCTCATGGCGAGTTCCTCTTCCTCGTCCATCTGCTCCGGCTTGAGGCCGCGCACCGGACGCGGTCCGGGATCTTCTTTCTTCTGCAGGGCACGCCGAAGTTTCTTCAAAGCGATATTCTGCAACTGGCGGATCCGCTCACGCGTCACGCCGAATTCCTGCCCGACTTCCTCCAGGGTCTTGGGCTTCTGCCCTTCGAGACCAAATCGCGCATCGATGATTTTCCTTTCGCGATCGTCGAGGACTTCGAGCAGCCCGTCGAGCTGCCCGTGCATGTTCTTATGACTGAGCAGTTCGAAAGGTGTCTGGGCGCTTTCGTCCCCGACAATCTCACCAAATTCGGTGTTGTCCTCTTCACTGATCGGCGCATCCAGCGAGGCCGGGCGCAATGAAGCCGCCTTGAGCTGCGAAAGCTTGGCGCGATCGATACCGATTTCATCTGAAAGCTCATCATCGGTCGGCTCCCGCCCGAGCTCCTCGCTCATGGTCATGGCGACACGGCGCATCTTGGAAATCTTGTCCACCATGTGTACTGGCAGGCGGATAGTCTTCGACTGGTTTGCCAACGCGCGCTTGATCGATTGCTTGATCCACCAGGCCGCATACGTACTCAGCTTGCCGCCCTTGTTCGGATCGAACCGCTCCACCGCCTTCATCAAGCCGATATTGCCCTCGGAGATCAGGTCCAGCAGCGGGAGCCCGTAGTTGGCATAGTCCTGCGCGATCTTCACCACCAGGCGCAAATTCGCCTGGATCATGTGCGAGCGAGCCGCCTGATCACCCTTCTTGATGCGCTCGGCGAGCTGCACCTCTTCGGCCGGCGTCAGCAGCGGCGTCTTGCCGATCTCACGCAGGTAGATTTTTATTCCACCGTCCAGTTCCAGATTTGCCATGACTAATTGTTTGCTAAACTGTTGGTATGCGTACCAGTGACTTGCCTGCTTCGTTCCGGCCTTCTGCCGGCACATGCATCGCGACGAGATTTGGTTCCTGTCAGTTTTTCAATCCTGCTTGGCCGGCACATTCCGGCGGGTATTTTCCCTAAATCAGAGAAATTGTATCAAGTGGGCCTGTGTTCAAACTTATTTGAGGCCTTAAGTCAACCAAAAAACATCATTCTTTTTCTGTTTTTACGATAATCGCACCCATGTTTACAAGACTTTTTTCAAGTGCCCTCGACGGCGTCGACGCCATCGAAATCGAAATCGAGGTCAATGCGGGCCTCGGAGATCCACGGATCATCGTCGTCGGCCTGCCCGACGCGGCAGTTCGGGAAAGCCGCGATCGGGTGGTTGCAGCGATCTCCAACAGCGGCCTCAACAGGCCCAAAGGCAGAACCACTATCAACCTCGCGCCGGCCGATATCCGCAAGGAAGGGCCCGGCTTCGACCTGCCAATTGCGCTGGGCATGATTGCTCTGGCAGAGGGACTCGAACACACCCATCTGGCCGAATACTGCGTGCTCGGCGAACTCGCGCTCGACGGCACGGTCAGGCATACCCGGGGTTCACTCGCCGCCGCCATCGAAGCGCGCAACAAGGGACGCAAAAAGCTCATCGTCCCGGCGTCTGCCGCCCTCGAGGCGAGCGCCGCCCGCGGCATCGAGGTATTCGGAGTGCACACTCTGCGCGAGGCTTTCGAATTTCTTGCCAACAAGCGCCAGATCGAGGCCGAACCACTCAGGACTATCGCGAGCTTTCCGGGCAGCCATCCTGACGAGGCGGATTTTTCCGATGTCAGGGGCCAGGTTCAGGTCAAACGGGCGATTGAAGTCGCGGTCGCCGGCGCACACAACCTTCTGATGATCGGTCCCCCGGGAACCGGAAAATCCATGCTTGCCAAGCGCATCGCCACCATCATGCCGCCGATGTCCGAGGACGAGGCCGTGTCCACCACCAAGATCCACAGCGCGGGCGGCATGCTGACAGGTCACGACGGGTTGGTCACAGCACGCCCGTTGCGCGCGCCGCACCATACGATTTCCGATGTCGGACTTTTGGGAGGGGGATCCATTCCCCACCCCGGTGAGGTCAGCCTGGCCCATCACGGGGTGCTGTTTCTCGATGAGCTTCCCGAGTTCAGACGCTCGACCCTCGAGGTTTTACGGCAACCACTGGAAAACCGCAACGTTTCGATCTCGCGGGCCGCCGGAAAGGTGACGTTTCCCTCCTCCTTCATGCTGGTCGCCGCGATGAACCCCTGCCCTTGCGGCTACTACGGGGACAGCAGGCGAAGCTGTCGCTGCTCTGCCAGCCAGGTCGCCGCATATCGGCAGCGTATCTCCGGACCTCTGCTCGACCGCATCGACCTGCACGTCGAGGTGCCATTGGTCGACTACCGGCAACTCGCCTCCAACGAGCCGGCGGAACCAAGCGGCGCAATCCGGGAGCGTGTTCAAGCAGCGCGGCAACGGCAGATGGAACGCTCTGATCAGGGCTCGGATACTGCTCCCGCATGGAACAGCGAATTGTCACCCCGGCAGGTGAAAGCGCACTGCCAGATCGATGCCGAGGCATCCGGCTACCTCGAACATGCCATGACCGAACTCAACTTCAGTGCCCGGGCACACGACCGGATCCTCAAGGTGGCCCGTACACTCGCGGACCTCGAGGGCCAGCAACGCATCACCACAAGCAACATTCTCGAGGCGATTCAATATCGCACTCTCGATCGCAGCCTGTGGGACTGAAAATCCCGGATCGCCTGCCTGCGGGCGCTGGCCGGCGACCACCTAGGGCGCAACGCGCGGACCACCACCGTCATCGTCCAAGCCGAGTTTGGCCAGCTTCGGCGCGATGACTGCCTGGCAATACGGCGCACGCCGATTCAGGCGGTAGTAATCCTGGTGACAGGCCTCGGCTGGATAGAATATACCTGCCGCCGTGACCTCCGTGACAATCGCGGTGTCAAACGCCCCGGCCTCACCAAGCTCCGCGATCTTCGCCCGGGCCTCACCGCGCTGCTGGTCGCCATGGTGAAAAATGACGGAACGATACTGCGTTCCACTGTCTGCCCCCTGCCGGTTCAAGGTGGTCGGATCATGCGACCGGAAGAACCAGTCGAGCAGGGTCGGGTAACTGATCACCGCGGGATCGAAACAAATCTGCACAACCTCTGCATGCCCGGTGCTGCCCGTGCAAACCGCCTCATAGCTGGGATGCTCCAAGAGGCCACCCATGTAACCGGACGCCACCTCGGTGACGCCCTCGAGTTGCTCGAAAACCGCTTCCACGCACCAGAAACACCCGGCACCAAAAGTCGCCAATTGCACTGCTTGCCGCTCCATGACCACAAGGATGCCCCAAGCCATGCCCGGGAGCAAGGCCCTGCACGGGCGAGAGGAAAACAACCGAAAATCACTTGGCAGTCCCGAAGGGCGATGCTGAACTCTCATGTAGCCCGGTGCACGCATTGCAAATCGACCTGCCCGGAGTCAGTTTATATGAACGAGGTGCCGGCACGCGATCCCATCCAAGTCACCTTCGCACCGGACTGGAGCCAGAGCGTTCCCTACCAGTCGCAGCTCGCCACCGCACTCGCCGATCACCCTGTCCGCGTCGACTACC
Organism: Verrucomicrobiales bacterium; assembly: GCA_040263955.1. Taxonomy (GTDB): domain Bacteria; phylum Verrucomicrobiota; class Verrucomicrobiia; order Verrucomicrobiales; family DEV007; genus CALSSN01. Next base: position 1,536 of record JBDQJG010000007.1, on the reverse strand, counting down.
TCCGCCACTATCGCCGCGGCCTGCCGCTGTGGCGGGGCCTGCGCGATCTCGACTTCGATCTTTTCCATCTCCACTGGCCGGAGAAATTCTGGCAGATCGGCGAACGCTTCAAGGCCCTGCGCCGGCTGCGCTACCCGCTGGACCTCTACCTCGCGTCACGGGACCATCCGCTGATCGTGACAGCGCACAATCTCCTGCCGCACGCCACCGACCGAACATTCATGCAAGCGCGCAACGCGCGTTTAAGCTACCGGCTGGCGAAACGCATTTTCGTCCACTCGCAGCGGGCTGGTGAACTGGTTGCCGAAACTTTCGGCATCTGTCCCGAAAAAATTGTCGAGATCCCCTTCGGCGATCTTTCCCCGCCGCTTGGCCCGCTGCGGCCACAGATACAGGCCCGGCGTGAGCTCGGCCTCGATGAACACCAATCAATCGCGCTGATCTTCGGGGCCGTGCGCCCTTACAAGGGTATCGACCAGGTGATCGCCTGGTGGCGGCAGCAACACGGTCTGCCCCATCTCCACGTGATTGGCTGGGGGTCGGCAGACCATACTTCATCAGCTTACGCCTCCGGCCTGGAAACCATGGCCGCAGGCCAAGCCAATGTCACCGTGCAGATCACCCCGTGGCTTGCCGATCCTGTCCTCAACACGTGGCTGAGTGCTGCGGACGTGATCATCTGCAACCACATTCGCGCGTTCAGCTCCGGAGGCGCCTGCCTGGCGCGATCCCTGGGCATTCCGCTGATGATGCCGCACAGCGCGGAGGCGGTTGACCTGGCCGAACCCGACCCCCGGGTTCGCCGCTTTCATGCACTCGACGACAGGTTCAAAACGTCCCTCGACGAACTCCTGCAGGTGGCACCTGACCAAGGCGCGGCCGGGCCCTGGCGGGAGGCCACCTCATGGACCCGCGTCGCCTCGATCACCGCGGCGACTTACCGGCAGGTTCACGATGCGTGGCGCCGAAAATAACTCTGCGCAAAGGCCAGATCAGCCGCCAGTGCACTGCGGTAGCAACTCGCTGCAGGAACCACCCGGTCAGGCAACGAAAAATCCGCGCGCTGTCCCGATTCGGACCCCAGCCGGTTCCGGCGAGGCGGCATCAGGCGCGTCGCCGCAACTCCAGACGAAGCTCATCGACTTCCTGTAACAGTGCCGCCAGCAGCTTGAGTCCGGCCAGGTTCATCCCGCCCACAGCACGCAGGTGCTCGATACGGCGCAACACGTACAGCGCGCCATCATCGAAGGTGGCACGATCCGATTCGAGAGGACAGAGAATTCCGTGCTCGCAATAGAGCAGGATAGTCTGCCGGGAGACTCCGGTCACCTCGGAGAGATACTCCACGGAATACTCGGCCGCCGTTTCGACCTCGACGACCGGCACATCGTTTTCGTGTGAGGATGGATCCATAATCTATGCCATGCATTCAACTGCGCGGGCTGAACCCGGACGCATCGCGCAACTTCTCCCAGGCGGTGCGCTCCGCCTCGCTGAGCTTCGTGGGAATCTCAACATGTAAAACCGCGTAGAGAT
>JBDQJG010000006.1:0-34886 GCA_040263955.1 Verrucomicrobiales bacterium | reverse complement strand
TGGGAGATTGCGACCACCGACACTGCCTCACCGAAGCTCAAGGCCGCGCTGCTGTTGCAGGACCTGCTCGCTGCCCACCGAGTGGAGGATGGCAGTCAAAGCGACGCCTTCCTCGACACCGAGCTCGCCCGCATCCTCTGGGCCGAGTCCCAGGCCACCGGCGAAAACCTCCACCAGCGCGCCTGCGCCGCCCTCGAGCGTTTCGCCAGCGACCATACCGACCACCCGCTGTCCGCCCGCGCCCGCGCGCGCTGGGCGCAGCTGCTGCGCAACGAGGAAGGCCCCGCCGCCGCCCACCAGGTGGCGACCGTCGGCGCGGAAGCCTTTCCGAATTCACCCGGCGGCAGGGAGTGCCACAACCTGATCAAGGAGATTGAGCACCCGCACTCGCAGCTGCAGGTCGAGCGAATCTGGAACTCCCCGATGCCAGCGATCGCGCTCGAATATCGCAACCTCGAAAAGACTCACTTCCGCCTTGTCCGCCGCGACTGGGTAGAGCTCACCAGGCGGTGGCACTGGCGGATGGACCAGGTCGACCAGAAATTCCTCGCCGAGTTGATCGCTCAAGATCCGGTCGCCGCGTGGTCAGTCGACCTGCCAGCCACCGCGGACTTCAAGGACCGGATCGAGACGATCCCCGTCCCGGAGGCCGAGAATCTCGCTCCCGGCCACTACTTCATCCTCGCCAGCCACCACGAGGACTTCTCGAGAACCCAAGACAACACTACCCACTACCTCGGGTGCTGGGTCAGCGAGCTCGCCCTGATTACCCGCGGCACCTGGCAGAGCGGGCAGGTCTCCGGCCTCGTGCTGCACGCGATCACCGGGGAACCGGTCGCCGGTGCGGAGATCACCGCCTACCGGCGGCAGGACCACCCCAACCACGACACGCGGAAGAGCGTCGGGACCACCACCAGCGGCGCCGACGGCCTGTTCTCCCTCGAGATCCCGGAAGGCGGCTACCACCAGATCGCGCTGCACGCAGAACACGGCGACCAAGCGATCGCCACCCGGCAGGAAATCTCAATCGGGCACCCGCGACGGGAACCTGGTGCGGGCTCGCGCAGCTTCTTCTTCACCGACCGGTCGATCTACCGGCCGGGCCAGACGATCTCGTTCAAGGCGATCGCCGTCCGCTACAACCAAGGAAAAAACGACTACCAGGTGCTGCCCGACCGGGAGTTCACCATCCGCTTCCGCGACGCCAACGGCCAGGAGATCGCCAGCCAGAAGCTGCGCAGCAACCGCTTCGGCTCGCTGCACGGCCATTTTACCGCACCGCGCGACCGCCTCACCGGCAGGATGCAGATCAGTATCGATGGCGGCGCTCCGGGACAGGCCGTCGTCAATGTCGAGGAGTACAAGCGCCCGAAGTTCCGCGTCGAGCTCGCCCCTCCGGAAACCCCCGCCCGACTCGATGACGACGCAGCCATGACCGGCAACGCCACCGCCTACACCGGGGCCGCCATCGACGGCGCCGAGGTCAGCTACCGGGTCGTCCGCCAGGTGCGCTTTCCCGGATGGTACCGTTGGTGCTTCTGGCCGCCGCTACCCCCGGTTCCACCGCAGGAGATCGCGCAGGGCACCACGACCACCGCCACAGACGGGAGCTTCCGGATCACCTTCCCCACCCGCCCGGACCCGGAGGTCTCACCCGAGCACGAACCGGTCTTCCAGTTCATCGTCCACGCCGACGTCACCGACGCCACCGGCGAAACCCGCTCCGCCGAGCGGATCATCCGCGTCGGCTACACCGCGCTCGAGGCCAATCTCGATGCCGACGCGTGGCAGGAGAAGGGGAAGCCGATCCGCGTCACCGCGAGCACCCGCAGCCTCGACGGCGAACCGCTCGCCGCCGAGGGAACGGTGACCGTCCACCGGCTCGTCCCACCCGAGCGCGTGCAGCGCAAGCGGCTGCGCAATGCCGGGGACGAACCCGACCTTTCCTCGCCGGCCAACTGGGAGCTCGCCGAGGCGGTGACGGAGAAACCGTTCCAGACCGACACCTCGGGCGGCACCACTCTCGACTTCGAGCTCGAGCCCGGGCACTACCGCGCTGTGCTCGCCACCGAGGACCGCTTCGGTAAAAAGGTCACAGCACTGCTGCCGATCACCGTGCTCGACCCCGATGCCGCTCACTGCGCGCTCGTTGTCCCGAATCTCGTCGCTGCGCCACACTGGCAACTCGAGCCGGGCGAGGAGTTCCGCGCGCTCTGGGGCACCGGCTACGCCGAGGGCCGCGCCTTCATCGAGATCGCCCACCGTGGCAGGACCATCCATTCTCACTGGAGCGACGCCGGCCGCACCCAGCAGGAAATCGTCCTGCCGGTCACCGAGGAACTGCGCGGTGGGTTCACCCTGCGGGTCACCCAGGTGCGCGAGAACCGCGCCTACCTCACTGAGCAGCAGGTCAGCGTCCCGTGGACGAACAAGAACCTCCAGGTCCGCTGGGAACGCTTCACCTCGAAGCTCGAGCCGGGAGAGAAGGAAACGTGGACCGCCATCGTCTCCGGTCCCGACGCCGAGCAGCGGGCCATCGCCGAGGTCGCCGCAGTACTCTACGACGCGTCGCTCGATGCCTTCCTGCCACACAACTGGCCGAGCAGCCTGCCGGTTTTCTACCATGACCACTCCCGGATCAACCAGCATTTTCACAACCAGATCGATAGCTTCCACCACGGGCTTGGCAACTGGAGGCGCAGCACCTGGGGTGTCAACATTCGCTACCGCAGCCTGCCTCCCCGCCTGCGGACCGTCGCTTCCCCGAGACTGCGGTTCGAGAGGGTGGCGACAGCGGCTCCAATGGCCGCCATGGCAGTGGAAGAAGGGGCCTCCGTCGATGCCTTCGCCGGGGATGCAGCGTTCGCCGAGAATGCGCCAGCCGAACTGAGGACGAAACAGACCGGGGCCGAGTCTGAGCTTGCCTCGTCTCCAGACAAACCCACAGGACCCGACCTCGACCAGGTCACCGTCCGCAGCAACCTCCAGGAAACCGCTTTCTTCTTCCCGGCAATGACCACCGCGAAGGACGGCACGGTGCGCATCGAGTTCACCGCGCCCGAAGCCCTCACTTCGTGGAAGCTGATGGCCTTCGCGCATGACACCGAACTGCGCTCCGGCCAGCTGCAGGACACGGCCGTCACCACCAAGGACATCCTTGTCCAGCCCAATCCACCACGCTTCCTGCGCGAGGCCGATACCCTGGAGTTCACCGTCAAGGTGGTCAATACCTCGCCCACTACACAGTCTGGCAGCGTCCGCCTGACGCTGGCCGAGGCGCGCACCGGCGACAGCGCTGACGCGGCACTCGGCAACACTCAACCTGCCCGCGAGTTCGAGATCCCAGCCAACGAGTCACGCACTTTCTCGTGGAAGCTCACGGTTCCCGACACCACCCCCTTCCTCACCTACCGCGCGGTCGCCTCCACCGGCCGGCTCTCCGACGGCGAGGAAGGCTTCCTGCCGGTGCTGCCACGCCGGATCCTGGTCACCGAATCGCTGCCGCTGCCGGTGCGTGATGCCGGCAGCCACGCCTTCGAGTTCGAGAAACTGCTCGCCTCTGGCGATTCGAACTCTCTGCAACACGAGAGCCTTACCGTCCAGATGGTCTCGAATCCGACCTGGTATGCGGTCATGGCACTGCCCTACCTGATGGAGTTCCCGCACCAGTGCTCGGAACAGGTCTTCTCGCGCCTCTACGCCAACTCGCTGGCCCGCCACATCGCCGCCTCCGACCCGAGGATCCGCACCGTCTTTGACCAGTGGCAGGCAAGCAGTGGCGACACCCTGGAGAGCCCACTGGAAAAGAACGAGGATCTCAAACAGCTGGCACTCGAGGAAACCCCGTGGGTGCGCGATGCCGACAAGGAATCGGCAGCGCGCCGCAACGTCGGCCTGCTCTTCGATGCCAACCGGCTCGACTCGGAAATCGCCCGTGCCACCCGCCAGCTCGCCGAGCAGCAGCGCGAGGACGGCGCCTGGCCGTGGTTCCCGGGTGGTCCGGCCAGCGACTACATCACCCTGCACATCACCACCGGCCTTGCCCGGCTGCGGCACCTCGGGGTTCATGACATCGACCTGCAACCCGCCCTGCGTGCACTGGGCAGGCTCGACAACTGGATCGACGAGACTTACCGCCGGATCCTGGAGCACCCGGACACCCGGAAGAGCAATCACCTCTCCCCGACCATCGCCCTTTACCTCTACTGCCGGAGCTTCTACCTGGATGACAAGGCGATCGACGACCGCCACCGGGAGGCTGTCGACTACTTCCTCGGGCAGGCGAAGAAATACTGGCCGAAGCTCGACAATCGTCAGCCGCAGGCCCATCTCGCGCTGGCCCTGCAGCGCTTCGGCAGGGACCAGGCGACCCCGCAAGATATCCTCGCCTCGCTGCGCGAGCATGCCGTGACCAACGAGGAGCTGGGCATGTTCTGGCGCGACACCGAACTTTCCTGGTGGTGGTACCGGGCCCCGATTGAAACCCAGGCACTCATGATCGAGGCCTTCGACGAGGTCGCCAAGGACCCGGCCGCCGTCGAGGAACTGAAAATCTGGCTGCTCAAGCAGAAGCAGACCCGCGACTGGAAAACCACAAAAGCCACCGCCGACGCCGTCTACGCCCTGCTGCTGCGCGGCACCGACCTGCTGGCCTCCGACCGGCTGGCGCGCGTCAAGCTCGGCGAACGCGAGATCGAGCCGCAGAATGTCGAGGCCGGCACCGGCTTCTACGAGGAGCGCCTGCAGCCTGCCGAGATCGAACCGTCCATGGGCCGGGTGACAGTCACCAAGCAGCACCCGGGCGTGGCGTGGGGATCGTTGCACTGGCAGTACCTCGAGTCGATTGACAAGATCACTCCACACGAAGCCACCCCACTCAAACTGGCGAAAAAGCTCTTCAAGAAGGAACATTCCGACCAGGGGCCGCTGCTGCACGCGGTCAAGCCGGGCGATCCGCTCTCTGTTGGTGACGAACTGGTAGTCCGCCTCGAGCTGCGCAGCGACCGCGACATGGAATATCTGCACCTCAAGGACCAGCGCGGGGCGGGCACCGAGCCGACCGACGTGCTCTCACAATACCGCTACCGGGACGGCCTTGCTTACTACCAAAGCACCCGCGACACCGCCAGCCACTTCTTCATCGATTACCTGCCGAAGGGCACCTACGTCTTCGAGTATTCCCTGCGCGTCCAACACCGGGGCCGCTACCACACCGGCATGGCATCGATCCAGTGCATGTATGCGCCCGAATTCAACAGCCATTCGGAGAGTTTTCTCGCCACCGTCGAATAGCGAGAAGCCGATGAGTCACCGATCGCCGGCGCCTGCGAAGGCGGAACGCGGTTTCTACCAAGTTACAATGAGTCCGCGCTTTTGTAGTGGCCACTCCCCGAATAAGCTCCATCTTCCATTTTCTATGACTGCTCCCTTCACGCAACTGTCCGTCCGGCTCAACTCGCTGGTGCTCATACTGGTTTCCTGCCTTGCGCTTCCCGTATCCGCTCAAGACTCCGACCCTGGCCGCTTCCTCCCGCAAGACACCACCATGGTCCTGCACCTGCGGGCGCTCTCCAGCCTGACCGGGCTCGAGGAGAACCACCCGATCCGCCGCTTCGCGGCCCACCCGGCTTTCGAAGAAATTCTCGAGAACTTCCGCAGCGAATTCGACCTCGTTATGGGGGACACCGACGACGACCTGGTATTCAGCGCGATTGAGGCCGTCGAAACGGAGCTGGGAATCGAACCCGGGGAACTCTCCCGGCTGTTTCCCGGACAGTTCACCTTCGCCGCGCACCTCGATATCAAGCAGATCATTGCGGCAGCGAGAGAACGAATCCAGGGCAAAGCCACGGGCATGCCGCAGATTTCCGACTGGATCGGCGGCGTGCTGGTCGCCGACACCACCGCCGACGCCGATCGCTGGGCCACCCTTTTCGAGCGTATCGGCAACTCGCTGGCGAGCTGCGCGGATACTCCTGCCGAGGTGCGCCTTGTGCGCGAGTCCTCCGGTGAGCGGGAAATCATCCGCCTCGAGATCAAGCAGGGGAAATCCGACTGGTATTCGATTGATTCCACGCTCGTCAACGGCAGGCTCGTCATCAGCATCAGTCCCAACACGGATTACTTCGTGGATGTGGCAGCACGTCTTGCGGCGCCGGATGGCAGCGCGAACTCGCTCGCGGCATCGGCGGGATACTCCGAGGCCCTTAACAAGCTGCCCGAGCCTGACTTTCTCTTCCATGTCGCAGTGGAGGATGCCATGAAGGCAATCGACACGGCTATCACCGAGGCCTATGCCACCATGGCCGAAGCCGGTCCGAACCCTGCCGTCATGATGCTGCCGGAAGCCAATCTTCGACGAATCCTCGGCCTGACTGATTTCAAGGATTCCACCATGACGATCAAGATCCTGCCCGAGGGCGTCGAGTTGATGAGTGCACTGCACCTCAATGGTCGCACCGGGCTGCTCGCCCAGTTGATGCAATTCGGCGATGGGCCCATTTCCCTCCCCGGCTTCGATCCAACCAAACTGATGAGCATAGAAGTCACTTCGTACGATGTCTCGCGAACCCTCGAGCTCATCCTGGAGCACGCACCCCGACTCTCTCCCATGCTCGGGGGTATGCTCGAAATGCAACTGATGAACCTGCAGACGCAGGGAATTGATATCCGGGGTGGGCTAATTCCCGCGCTTGGTGAAGGCACCACCGTGGCGCAGACATTCACCGGAACCGATCCCGATGCCGACCAGTTGCCAGACACGATCTACCTACTCGGTTGCGATGATGCGGAAGCTCTGGCCGGGGTCATGGAGGGAATCCGCAACTTTGTCGGCCAGAACCTTCCTGCTGTCAAAACTACCCCGCGAACCCTCGGGGAATTCACCATTCATAGCGTCACGGGCATGGACTCAATCGTGCGGGAACTGGCCTCCGGGAAGGAGGACGCCCGACTCGATTACGCGATTATCGGGGACCAGCTGGTCATCACCGTCGGCGGGGACAGGACGATGGAATACGCTGTCTCCTGCCTGCAGGACGGCGGCCACGATCTCACCACGGACGATGCGATCAACACGGCGTGGAATCACTGGGAATCAGAAAACCTCGTTTCCTTCTTTTACATGGATGCCGCCCAGCTCGTGCGCACCCTGCTCCTCAACCTGCGTGAAGGCCTGGAGTGGAGAGCGGAGATGGACGACCTGCTGAAGAATATCGAGAGAGCAGGTGCCGACCTTGAAGCTGCCGAAGGCCAGCAAGAGGATGCTCAGGAAGAAGAAATCGAAGCAGTGGCGGACGAGATGACCCGCTCACTGGCCGAGAAACTCAGAACCCTGCCCGACCTCAGCAACATGCACTTCTACCTGTCAGGGAAGACCTACCAAACCGAACATTCGATTCTGTCCCGAGTCTTCTTCGGCGAAAAACCTGAGTAAAGATGATTCTTATCAACTGCAGTTGCGGCAATGCACTGCTCCGAAGAGATCCTCGAGAGCCTCGTCGATCCCGGGATAACGGAAGCTGAACCCTGAACCGGTCGCCTTGGTTGCCACCGGGCGGATACTGTGCAGCGCCAGGTCACTCAGACCACCAAGCACGGTCCGCAGCGCCAGGGCCGGGACGGGCAAAATGGCCGGTCGCCTGGCCACCCGGGCCATCGCCTTGGTGAATTCTGCATTGGTCACCACCCCGGGGGCCACCGCGTTGACAGGCCCGCCAAGCCGCTGGCAATCCAGCGCATGCACGAACAGCGCCGCAGCATCGTCAATGTGGATCCACGGCATCCACTGCCGCCCTGATCCGACCCTGCCACCGAGACCGCTGCGAAACAGGCGGAAAAGCAGCTTGGCAGCTCCGCCATCCGCCGCCAGCACCATTCCCAGTCTCAAGCACGCCACCCGTGTCGCTTCACTCTCTGCCTGCATGGCGGCCCCCTCCCACCTGCACACCACCTCGGAGAGAAAGCCTGCCCCGGCAGGTGCCTCCTCGGAAAGTTCGGCGTTCCCGCTGTCACCGTAATAATTCGCACCGGACGCGCTGACCAGCACGGCAGGCGGACATTGCATTGAGCGGATCGCCTCCACGACCATCTGTGTGCCTTCCTCTCGGCTCTCCAGGATTCGCCGCTTCCTGGCTCGGGTCCATGCCCCGAGAATCGGCTCACCAGCCAGGTGAATCAGAGCATCGAGCCCACCCAGGTCGAGCGGACGCACAAACCGCCTGCTTCCCGATGACCCCTCGGGTCGCCTCGAAAAAGTGACCACCTCAAGCCCGTTTGCCTCCAGCCGTGCAGTAATCGCCTTCCCTAGAAGCCCAGACGCCCCAGTCACGCCAACCGTCTTCATTGCATCACCACTCCGCCGACATCCCCGGCAGGTATAGCGGAAGGCTTGCCGTTTATTCCACCATCGATCGCCGCTACAGGAAACAGTCGGCCCAGGCACCCACCATCCCCATCGTGCAGTGTTACGGGAATTTCCCCCACCCGCGCCCGAAGAAAGACCACCAGTTCATGAAGTGCCCGCAATTGCGATGCGGGCGGGACACTGTAATCAAAATCACCAATGAGGCAGACATGCAGCTCTCTGTCGCGGATATTTTGCTCGACCATTTGCCGCCACCTTCCAGAAAACTGCACCTGACCTGTATCATCGCGATGTTTGCCGATAAGAAAGTGATACACTCTCTCGCCCTCGATCCCCGAAACCGCCTTCTGCCAGGCTGTCAGGTAGCGCGGTTCATCCGCAGCGAAGCCACTGGCATGCACGACGATCTTTTGCCAACCACGATCGACCTGTGTGCTCTGCAGCAGTTCTGAGCGTAGCTCCTCACCAAGACCTTGCCAAGACTCGGGAAAAGTGGAGAAATCGTACTCACAGGCTGCGGCAACCTGCCGCGAAAAGCGCTGCGACTCCAAGCCGCCGAGGTATGAAGGAGCCCGCTTTCTTACGCGATATGCCACGCCTTCGACATCGGGAGGACGCAATCGCAACGATCCGAATTCCGCTTCAGAGGAGTAGCCCATGGCCCCCGCAGTAGCTTGGCTTTCCGCCGAGCTTGGGGCGGTCAATGATCCCACTACCATAAGCCCAATGCACGATGCTCCGAGCAAAAGAGTGACCGATACCGGTTGGGTCAGCCAGTTGGCTGCCTTCACCGATATCCACCATTTTCTCAAGCCACGCACACTGCAGAGAAATTATTACGTAGATCTAAAATATCAATAGGTATAATTTACTTTTACTGAGTCAGCGACTCTTCCCGCCAGCTCCAGCCATGCTTATTGCTGTTGTCTCCTCCAGAAAAATTCATTCAGCACGCCGCTAGAATCGCGCTAGCATGCCATGGATCCGATCACTTGAGAGGATGCCATATGCCCGGGTTGTCGTCCTGGCGCGAGTTCGGCGGCCCCGTCGGCTACGTGCCACGCCGCTCACATTGCGCTCCCTCAACGCCTCGACCAACAACGCAATCAGTCCCATGATCACGGCCTTCCTTTTTGATATCGGCAAGGTGATCGTCGATTTCGATTTCGATCGAGCCTCAAGTAACCTGCGCCCGTACTGCTCATTTTCGGGCGACCCGATAGAGAACCTGACGGACCTGCGGCACGAACTGGAGATCGGTGCCATCACGGGCGAGGCATTCGCAACTGCGGCCATGGCCCGCATCGGCTTCAGCGGAACCGCCGGACAATTCGTGGCCTGCTACCAGGAGATTTTCACGCCGAATTCTCAGATGTGGACATTGATCGAGGAACTTTCCGCAAACTTTCCGCTTTTTCTCCTCTCCAACACCAGTGACATCCACCACGCCGGCCTGCTGCGTGACTTTCCCATATTCGAGGCGTTCGCGGGTGGCGTGTTCTCCTACTCAGCGAAAGCAATCAAGCCGGACCCGCGCATTTACACCGCGACCCTGCAGGAACTTCCCATCGCTGCTGAAACCACGGTGTATTTCGATGATCTTGCCGAAAATATCGCTGCCGGGAGGCGCCACGGCCTGGTGTCTTTCCAATACGATGCAACCGCGCATGATGCCTGCCTTCGCTTTTTGGAAGACATTCTCCATAATCCGAACAAAGGGCAGGAACGGGTGCCCCGGTAGAGTGGCAACCACCAGATTCCTCGTAGGGCTGCCCGGATTTTCGCGCTCTCGCAGCGCACCGAAGGCGCAGGGTCCCGGTCACAAGTCAGGCCGCTCAAACAGACCCCAACAAAAAACCCACGCGGCAGAACCGACGTGGGTTTTTGTGCAAACTGCCGGGAATAGTTACCCGCCGACAGATCATGCAGAGAAATTTCAGAGGTCGTTTATCAATCAACCGCCCTCCGTTTCCCAGGAAAGCACAACATAACGCTGCGCTTTCTTGCCCAGCGACTCGATTGCCGCCTCCTTGGTGATTCCTGCGTCAGACGAGGTCACCTTGACCTGCTGCGTGCCGGCCTTTTTACCAGCCAGGATCTCGACGTCAGAGACGCCGGGAAGAGATTTGAACGCCGAACTGACGTCCCTCTTGCAGCCACCTCAGGTGACGCCGGTCATATCAGCCACATATACCGTGGCTTCGCTATTCTCCTGTGCCTGGATCGGGGAAACGATCATGGCAAGAAGACCTGCTAGTGCGATTAGGTTTTTCATTTCAATCGAGTTGTAAGGAAGCGTTGTCACCTCCGCGACTGGTAAGATACCACAGGCAAGCGATCCGACAATGCAGGAATTTCCCGGGCTTTCGGCCGGGATGCTGTTCTTCAATCGCTCGCGCGAGATCATTCGTCGCGCAGGAACCCCCAGAGGGTTGCTGCGCACGGACCGCCTCAAGTGCGCCCCTCGTCCGCATCGATGTAATCGAACATGGTGAGGATCTCATCAGCCCGCGCCGCAAGCCCGGACTCCTCGATACGCTCGGAAAGTCGTTGGGAAAGATCGTCACGAAATCCCACATTGCGCATGTAGGAATTCCACCACGTCACTTCACTGGCATTGCGCGCCGTGCCGTGTTCTCTTGTCCAAGTAAATGCCTCCGCGTCAGAGAGACCCTCGCGGATCTGCTCCACCAGCTCGGCGTAATCGACTCCCAGGAACTGGCAGGTCCACAGGTCCATGGCCTTGCCCAGATTGGCATGCAGGTCGGGGTGCAGTTTCCCCGCATCCATCAGGCGTACTTTCTCGCACAGACGCGGAAAGTAGACCAGCCCGTCAATCTCCTCGGCGGGGCTGCACGGATAACGTTCCATCAAAACTGCCGGGTTTTCCGCTCCACAGCACAAGCATCAATCGCGGATGATCCGGATGGTTCCGGACTCTCCTCCGAGCGCCTGCCTCTCCATCTCCGCATGCTGCTCATCAGTGCAGGAAGAATCAGTGGGAGCATCCGCCTCGGCAGCACTCGGCTGCAGGTAGCCATGCTCGACCATCCAGGCCTCCACCTCATCGCCCGAGACATCGGCAAGCATGCTGCCGTCGACAACCACACAGGGACTGAGCGGCTGCCCGCTTTTCTGCTCCATCTCCCAGCGGAAAGCCGGGTTGGCAATGATGTCTTTTTCCTCATAGTCGAGGTCATACTTGCGCATGATGGCGCGCACACCCTCACTCCATCCGCAGTAGGTCTTCAGGTAGCAGGTGATCTCCGGTCGGCCTCCGGATGCTGTGTCAACTTGTTCACTCATAATCGTGTCGTGTGGTATTTTGATGGGGATTCGGGAACTGTGCTTCCCTTTCAAGAAAAATCGTTGAATCTCGCTTCTACAGCCGCCGTCGCCTCGGCAAGAATCGCCTGATCCGTGATTTTCTCGAAGGTGTCGAGGATGTATCCGAGAGCGATGAGCCGGCGCGCCTGCACTTCGGAAATTCCGCGAGCCCGGAGATAAAAAATTTCTTCTTCCTCGATCTGGCCACTGGTCGAGCCGTGACTGCACTTGACCTGGTCGGCATTGATCTCCAGCCCGGGCATGGAATGCGCCTCGGCATCGTCGCTCAACAACAGATTGCGACAGGTCTGGTAGGCATCCGTCTGGTGCGCACCTTCGTCCACCCGAATGAGGCCTCCAAAAACTGATCTGGCCCTGTCATAAAGTGCATTCTTGAAAAGCAGGTCACTGGTCGTGTTGCGGGCGTGATGCTCCTGAAACGTTCTCTGGTCGATCTCCTGATCGCCGGAGGCCACACTGACAGAGAGCATGTCACTGTTTGAACCTTCACCATTGAGGTGACTGACATGCTCATTGCGTGACCAGGCACCGCCAAGATTCACAAGCAGGCTCTTCACATCCGCATCGCGTTCCGCCAGGGTCGTGCCGATCGCAATCGACTTACTACTGCCATTGAGATCCTGGGTGCGCAGGTAGTGAATCCTCGCTGCGTCTGAAGCATACAGGTCGAACACCCCGAGTGCCAGGCCGGCAGAGCTTTCATCCTGCGAGACGATGCGCTCGATGACAGTCACTTGAGAATTCTCTTCAGCCACCACCAGGGTGTAGGGGAACACGGCACCTTCACCAACCCGATGTTCCACGACAATCGGTTTTTCCACCGTCACGCCTGCCGGCACGAAAACGAGCACGCCGGACTGGGCATTGGCGGCGTGAAGTTGGCGGAATTTTTCCGAACCCAGAGGAGCTTCCTGTGCCAACATGAAACGGCGCAGGAGTTCTGCGTGCTCGCGGGCAGCGTCCTCCAGCGTGCAGGCGACCACGCCCTTCTCCAGCGACAGCGCCGGAACTTGCACAGGGTGTTGATTCGAAAAAACGAAGGCTCCCGCAGGTAAATCCTGCCCGACAACAGCACCTGCGTCAGGCACAGCAGCGGACACCCCCTCCAACTGCATCCTGCTGATGGATGCAAATCGCCATGGCTCATCCTTCGGGCCCGGCATCGGCAACGTGAGAAATCTTTCCCACGCAGCCATCCGAGCCTCTGTCAGCCACGTGGGCGCGGACGCATCTGCCTGCGGCAAGCGGGAGAAAATGGATTGGTTCTGAGTCACCGTAACAGACATTTTTTTGCTGGGTAATAAAGCTAGTCACACAATAGGACCTGCATCGAAGGCCATTCCGAATCAGCCGACGCTTCCCTCCATCTCGAGGTCGATCAAGCGCTTGAGCTCGACGCTGTACTCCATGGGAAATTCCCGTACCAGGTCATTGACGAACCCATTGACGGAAAGCGACATCGCCTCGGCCTCCGAAAGGCCCCGCTGCTGCATGTAGAAGATCTGTTCCTCGCTGACCTGCGACACACTGGCCTCATGCTGCGTCGCGTGCTTATTGCCCTTCACGCTGATCGCCGGATAGGTCTCGGTCTTGGACTTGGAATTGATCAGCAGCGCATCACACTCGGTATTGTTCACGCAACCTTTGAGGTGTTTCGGGATCTGCACCAGCCCGCGGTAGGTCGCACGCCCCTCCCCTACAGAAATCGACTTGGAAACCACGTTGGATGTCGTGTTGTCCGCTGCATGAACCATCTTGGCTCCGGTGTCCTGGTGCTGGCCATCATTGGCCAGAGCGATCGAGACTACCTCTCCCCGGGCGCCTGGCTCTTTCATGACCACACCTGGATACTTCATAGTCAGCCGTGAGCCGATGTTGCAGTCGATCCAGCGCACCTCGGCATTCTGGTGCGCGATACCTCTCTTGGTGACAAGGTTGAAGACGTTGCTGCTCCAGTTCTGCACCGTAATATACTGCAGCTTGGCGTCTTTCATCGCCACCAGCTCAACGACTGCGGAGTGCAGTGTCGAGGTTTCAAACTTCGGTGCCGTGCAGCCCTCCATGTAGGTGAGCTCCGCACCCTCATCGACAATGATGAGCGTGCGCTCGAACTGGCCGAAATTCTCCGAATTGATCCGGAAATACGCCTGCAGCGGGTGCGCTACTTTCACACCCGGGGGCACATAGATGAACGATCCCCCGGAAAATACCGCGCTGTTGAGTGCGGAAAACTTGTTGTCAGACGTGGGAATGACCTTGCCGAACCACGGCCGGAAAATTTCCTCGTGCTCCTTGAGCCCCTCGGTGGAATTGACAAAGATAACGCCCTGCTCGGCGACTGCATCCTTGACGTTGGAATAGGCCGCCTCGGAATCGAACTGTGCCTCCACCCCGGCAAGAAACGCCCGCTCCTGCTCGGGTATGCCCAGCCTCTCGAATGTCTCTTTGACGTCATCGGGAACTTCATCCCAGCTGCGCTTGGGCTTCTCCCCATCAGAGAGATAATAGCGAATTTTATCAAAGTCGATGTTCTCAAGATCCTGCGTTGCCCAATGGGTCGGCATCGGCTTTTTCTCGAAAATGCCGAGAGCCTTTTTCCTGAAGGCCCTGACCCAGTCAGGTTCACCCTTTACGTCGCAAATGTAGTCGATCGTCGACTCGCTCAGGCCATAACCGGCATCAAACTTGTGGTGCTCAGGAAACGAAAAATCTCCCAGCGTGTCCTTCTCCTGTGCGATGGTGGTGACTGTTCTGGATTCTTCGTTCATTATTCTTAAATCGGGCTGATTGATTTCTGCTTCCTGAGGGCCTTACGAGGCCCGGCAACTACGCGACTTTCCGGCTAGGCGACCACCAGTTCCTCCCGAACCCAGTCATAGCCTTTTTCCTCCAGCTCGAGAGCCAGTTCCTTGCCGCCGGTCTTCACAATGCGCCCATCGGCCATGACATGCACCACGTCGGGCACGATATAGTCAAGCAGGCGCTGGTAATGGGTGATGATCAGGAATCCGCGTCCCGGAGAACGCATCGCATTAACCCCCTCCGCAACCACCTTGAGCGCGTCGATATCAAGCCCCGAATCCGTTTCATCCAGCACCGCGTAGGTCGGTGCCAACATCGTCATCTGCAGGATTTCATTGCGCTTCTTCTCGCCACCGGAGAAGCCTTCATTGACGGCCCGGCCGGTAAACTTCTGATCGATGCCGAGGCTCTCCATGCGGCTGCGCATCTCCTTGTAAAAATCCACGGCATCGAGTTCTTCCCCCGCCGGCATCCGCGCCTGAAGAGCCGCGCGCAGAAAATTCGCATTGGAAACACCGGGAATTTCCACCGGATATTGGAAGGCAAGGAAGAATCCGGCCCGCGAACGCTCATCCACCTCCATGGCAAGCAGATCCTGATTGTCCATTAAAACGCCCCCCTCGGTCACCTGGTAATCTTCATGACCGGCAAGCACCTTGGCGAGCGTTGATTTTCCAGAGCCATTCGGCCCCATGATGGCGTGAATCTCTCCCTTGGGAATTTCCAGGGTCAATCCTTTAAGGATCTCGTTGCCGTCGATTTCGGCGTGCAGGTCGGTAATGGCTAAACTCATCGTGGTCAGTGAAACTGGTTCGTTGTTCTATTATCTGGTCCGGAGACAGGAAGCGCTTGGTTCAGAATGTTGTCGTGGATGCCGGGCAATCATCAGATTCGCAGTGCAGTCAATTCACCGACGCACAAGCCGGGCAACGCCCTTTCAACGCGACGTCGACCGATGTCACGGTGCTGCCTTCGGGCAGACGCCACCTTTCATCGAGCGCCCGCTCTGCCTGACGATACACGTCGGTCACATTGCCACAGCCCTCACAATAAAAATGCCCGTGATCTTCCAGGTTGGGACAATAACGCGTGGCATCCCGGTCGACATTGATCTGCTTGATCAGGCCGCAACCACTGAGTGTTTCCAATACATTGTACACCGTCGCAAGCGAGATCGACGGAATGCTGTCCTTTACCCGGTCATACACCATGCCCGCACAGGGGTGATCCGTGCTGGTCGCAACGACTTCATAAACTTCCCGCCGCTGCGCGGTCATTCGCAGACCGGCCGGCAATTCCGGTAATACCGCCTGTCCGGGAGATCTGTCTGTTTTCGTCACGGGGTGTTATCCTAGAACCGCATCTGCATTTAATCAAGAATAATTCTTATTAAAAATAACGTGTAGCAACTGATAGCGGATGCTCAATCGACACCATTCATCGACTTGCGTCCGAGTGGATGCCGCCAATCGACGAGGCCGAAAACCGGAACTACGGCCGAATGCCGGCTCCAATCTCCCCCCGCACTTGCGCCCTTATTTCTTGTCGTCCTCAGGTTCTGCGCCAGGCGTCCATTCGGCCAGGTTGAAGGCCTGCTCCAATCCGACCATGTCGGTACTTGGACGCAACGCCTCGAAGGCCTGGGTCTCGCGCTGAAGGTCTTCCTCGCTGTAATTGGCCGCCTTGATGGACAGACCGATGCGTCGCTCTACCTTGTCCACCTTGATGACCCGCGCCTCGACACTGTCACCGATCTTTACGGCGTCCTTGACCTTCGCCACGTGAGCTTCCGACAATTGCGAAATGTGAACAAGGCCGTCGATATCTCCCTCGAGCTCCACGAAAGCCCCGAAACTGGCGATTTTGGCAATCGTTCCCTTGACCAGATCGCCAACCTTGAACCGACCATCGATCGCGCTCCAGGGGTCGGTTTCGAGCTGCTTGACGCCAAGACTGACCCTCTGGTTCTGCTTGTCGATCTCGATCACCTGCGCTTCGACTTCCTCGCCTTTCTTCAAAATCTCCGAAGGATGGTTGATCTTGCGCGTCCAACTCAGATCGGAAACGTGAATCATCCCGTCGATGCCATCCTCCATCTCGACAAATGCGCCGTAGGCGGTCAAATTGCGTACCTTGCCCTTGATCAGGCTGCCGATCGGGTAGCGGGAATCAATGTCATCCCACGGATTGGGCTCGAGCTGACGCACTCCCAGGGAGATCTTCTGCTCCTCGGTGTTGACCCCGAGCACCACCGCCTCGAGTTCGTCTCCCTGCGAGAGAACATCGGAAGGACGGGTGATTCGTTTTACCCATGAAAGCTCGGAAACGTGCACCAGGCCCTCGACTCCCTCTTCCAGTTCGACGAAGGCTCCGTATGGCACCAGCTTGGTGATCAGGCCGCGCACCTTGCTGTCGACCGGATAGCGCGCAGTGATATTTTCCCAAGGATTCTTCTGCATCTGCTTGATGCCCAGAGAAACCCGCTCACGTTCACGATTCACATCGAGAATCTCTACCTCGAGCTTCTGACCGATCGCCACCATTTCACTCGGGTGATTGATCCTTCCCCAGCTCATGTCAGTGATGTGCAACAGGCCGTCCATCCCCGAGAGATCCACAAAGACACCGAAATCCGTGATATTTTTGACAATACCCTCGACGCGATCGCCGATAGTGACCGAGTCCAGGAAAGCTGCACGCTGCTCGGCGCGCTCCTGCTCAATCACCTCGCGTCGCGACAAAACGATATTCTTCCGGTCGTCGTTGACCTTGACGATCTTGAACTCGAGCACCTTGCCGAGGTATTCGTTCAGGTCCTTCGGTGGAATGATGTCGATCTGGGAACCGGGAAGAAACGCTTCCACGCCGACATTGACCATTAATCCACCCTTGACCACCGACTTGATCTTGCCCTTGACGAGACCGCCCTCCTTGAACACCCCGACGATCTTGTCCCAGTTCTGCTTGTGGGCGGCCTTCTCCTTGGAGAGGACCACCATCCCTTCATCATTTTCCAAACGCTCGAGGAAGACCTCGATTTCATCCCCGACCTCGAATTCCTCATCCTCAAATTCACTGATGGCGATGGCGCCCTCCGACTTGTAGCCGATGTCTACAAGCACGACCTGCTGCTTGACCTCGAGGATCGTTCCCTGCACGATCGATCCCTCGCGAAATTCATTGAAATTGTTGTCTATCAGCTCAAGAAGAGCCGGATCTACTGCTGCTAAAGCACTCATGATACGTTGTGGTTTGATGTTAGGTTGTTTGGTTTATCCGGATACCGACGTCGCCCCAAGAGACTGGCCGCGGGGCGCCAACAGGCCAGAAAAGGACGCCTAGGCTAAGGGAAAAACCCGAAATGGCAACCGCTTTCCGCAGAGCCGGGAAAAGCGCCCGTCAGCAGGCATTCTCTGCCCGGCAAATGAGCGGGCTCGTCCCGCGATGCGGCGGACCCGTCCCCGCGCCTGCCAACACCGCCACGAGCTCAATCCCTCGAATCATCCCGCACCCGACACAGTCCCTCCTCAATGCCAATGGGGCGGGCGACTCCATGCTGCCGCGCAAATGCGCAGTACTTCGCATGATCAATCCGCAGGCTTTTCTGCCGCGGCCGAGGGTCGATGGACAGGTAATCAACCATGGCGGTCGCCTCGATCTTTCCAGCGTCCAGTCCGAACGTCTCAGCCACATGCAGTCCCAGCTCGAACGGGCTCAAGCTGGTCGAACCCGTTACATGAAAAATCTCGCCTTCCGGTCGGATCGTCGCGAAAAGATACAACGCTGTAACGAGATCAGCCCCAAAGGTGGGGGTGACCATCTGATCCTCGAATAGCTGGACCTTGCTGTCCCCCACGAATCTCTGCCGCAATCTGGCCACCATGTCAGGCCGCTTGCCCTGGCCCGAAAAATACGGAAACGCCGTACGCAGGATGGTCGCGGAACCATCCGACCGACCAACAATTTGCTCTGCAGCATATTTTGTTCGCCCATACCACTCGATCGGATTGGGCTCATCCGCCTCGCTGTAGGCGCTGGTCTTTTCACCATCAAACACGAAATCAGTCGATACATGCACCAGGTGTATCCCGTGCCTTGCCGCACTTCGTGCCACGTTTTCCGTCCCCCCGACGTTCAGCCTGTAACACGAGCCGCTTTCATCACCCTCCTGCTTGCTGGCTGCCGAAACATCGGTGAATGCCGCCAAATGAATGAGGGCGACCGCCTGCGCATGCCCGCCCACGATCGACTCCACCTGGGCTGCATCGGTTACATCCACCCCGTGGCTGATATCCATCGGCACCAACTCGAACTGCTCCCCATAAGCGACCTCGAAATGCGAGCCCACCATACCGTGCAGACCGGTAACGAGAATCGTGGGTCGCGCCATGCCGGCATCGTCAACGGAATCTTCATCGGGCTCAAGCACTTCCTGCCCGCCTGATACGGAATCCTGCGCGGCACGATGCCATCGCGCTTGCCGGTCGCTGCGTGCAGGCGTTTTTCCATTGGTCATCCTCATGATCGGTGGTTCTTTGCGCGGCAACCGCTCATCCCACCACACACATCCAACCGTACCATGCCAGAGGACGAAGAAATGCCCGCACCGACATCGGAGCCCGAACTCCTGCAAGTCCGCCGGGAAAAGATGGAGCTTCTCCGCGAGTCCGGAATCGATCCATTCGGACAGCGCTTCGAAACCACCCATGAAATCGGCGCGCTCAAAGCCGCCTTCGAGGACGACTGTGAAGTCGCCATCGCCGGGCGTATCCTCTCGCGTCGCGATATGGGCAAAAGCCAGTTCTTTGACGTTGCCGATGCCCGTGGCCGGATCCAGTGCTACCTCAATAGCAAAGGTGTCGGTGAGGAAACCTTCAAGGTGTTCACGGAGATGCTGGATATCGGCGACTGGGTGGGGGTTCGTGGCAAGACGTTCACCACCCGGGTGGGTGAGCCGACTGTCAATGCCTCCGCACTCACCGTGCTGTCAAAGGCCCTACGGCCACTGCCCGACAAGTTCCATGGGGTCGTCGATCGCGAGATCCGCTACCGCCAGCGCTATCTCGATCTCATCTCCAATCCCGAGAGCACCGCGATCTTTCTCAAGCGTTGCCGCATCATCAGCGAGATTCGACGCTTCCTCGAGGAGCGCGACTTCCTCGAGGTTGAAACTCCGATGCTGCAGGATGTGGCCGGAGGCGCAGCGGCCCAGCCTTTCCAGACACGACACAATGCACTGGGCATGGACATGTACTTGCGCATCGCTCCCGAGCTGTTTCTCAAGCGCCTGCTGGTCGGCGGATTCACGCGTATCTTCGAACTCAACCGCAGTTTTCGTAACGAGGGCATTTCCCGCCGCCACAATCCCGAGTTCACGATGCTGGAAATCTACCAGGCCTTCGCGGATTTCCCGACCATGGCCGACAGCGTGGAGGAACTGATCTGCCACCTGGCACAGACATTCTGCGGCGGCCTCGAGATCGAACACAGGGACGAAAGCGGCGAGACCATCCGCACCATCAACCTGCAGCGCCCCTGGCGCCGGGTCGCCTACCGCGACTGCATCCGCGACATCGACCCGGATTGGTTCGAGCGAACCCCGGGACAACGTCGCGCCCGCTGCGAAGAGCTCGGCATCGAGATCTCGGATGCGATGGAAGATTACGAGGTCACCCAGCAGGTCTTCGAGAAACTTTTCGAGGAAAAAACCTTCGATCCCTGCTTCGTCACTCATGTGCCGAAGGAGCTGGTTCCACTGGCCAAGCAGAACCCCGATGACGAGGACCTGGTCGACGTCTACGAACTCATCATCAACGGGCAGGAAATCAGCCCGGGTTACAGCGAACTCAATAATCCCGACATCCAGCGCGCGCGCCTGGAGCACCAGGCCGGGGAGGAAATTCAGAAAATCGATGAGGAGTTCCTGCTCGCTTTGGAACATGGCATGCCGCCCGCCGGCGGCGTCGGCATCGGGATCGACCGCCTGGTGATGATGCTGACCGGCGCGGCTACGATTCGGGACGTGGTTCTTTTTCCGCAGCTGAAGAGAAAAGGCTGAACAATTTTCGCGGCAGGGTATATATTCACTGTATGAGCATCGAAAAATTTTTCGACAGCCTCTCGCCAACCAAACTCGCAATCGCACTGCTGTGCACGCTGGCGACAACTTCCCTGCCAGCCGACGACTACAAACTCGAAGACTGGACTCTCGGCGAGATCGTTGCAGGCGACGAGATGGATCTCAGTAAACTGGATGGGCGGGTCGTGGCCATCGAATTCTGGGGTACGCGGTGATACCCGTGCGTGGCAGGCATGCCCCATCTCGTGAAGATGGACAAAAAATATCGTGACAAAGGACTCGTCCTGATCGGTGAGGAAGTCCAGGGAACCAGCGAGGACAAAATCAAGGATTTCGCCAAGGAGCACGACGTCAAATTTCCGCTCACGAAAGGCTCCACGGGACCACGCACCGGCAACGGCATCCCGCGCATCGTCGTATTCGACGTCGAGGGCAACAGCGTCTACGTCGGCCACCCGAGCAGTGACGACTGTGAAAAAGCCATCAAGGAAGCCCTCAAATCAGCCACGCCACCCGAGGGTAGTGAAGACTCGGACGGCGATGACTTCTTCACCCGCCGGGAGCTGATACCAACACGCACCTGGACCAACAAGGACGGCAACACGCTCGAGGCAGCGCTGGTTTCACTCAGTGGAACCACTGGCACTTTCCGCAAACCAACTGGCCAGACCTTTGCCTACGAGACCACAAATCTCTCCACGGATGATCAAGAGCTGATCTCTGAACAGGCGGGGAAAAACGACGATTGAATGTGCGCAACGTGATGACTTTTTCAGACAGGAAACGTCATTGGCTTTCGGTAGGAATTCGCTGGAGTCTCGCTGTGATCATCCTGGGCGTCAGCTGGGGACTCATCTCGGCCGCCTTCGCCACGGATACGATCACTCGATCCTTTTACTTCAGCCTTTTCGCCCTTGGCCTGCTCATTCTCTCTGTCCTGCTGCTGCTGCCCGAGGCACTCACCGTGGTATCCGCCCCGATCCATGCAATCGCCGACTCGGTATTCTTTCCGCGTGCACAATCACCTAAACCGGGATTGGATTATTTCCGTCGCCTGATCGACAGCTTTCGGGCGCAGGAACGCTGGGACGATCTCGCTGATATCTGTGAGGAAATGCTGCGCAGCTATCCGGCCGAGCCGATCCCATACCTGGAGCTGGTGAAGATCTACGGGGACTCTTCGGAAGACGCCCGGGAACTGGCACGGATATGGCGTAAAGCCCGAAAGCACCTCTCGGAGCACGACCTGCAACAGCTCGAGGCTGACGTCGAACCGCAACCGGAGCCATCCGAGCATCCGAACTGAACCACGCCCTTACGTCACGAGCTTCTCGCGCTCGGTGCTCGTATGTGCAGTGTGCGAGGTCGGCTCACGGAATGAATCCAGGTCAACCGACTTGAAGTAGTCGATCGTCTTCTGCAATCCGTCGCGCAGTGGAACTTTCGGCTCCCATCCAAGCTTCTCTTTCGCCAGGGTAATATCCGGCTTGCGCTGGGTTGGATCATCCGCCGGCAAGGGCAGGCAGACGATGTCGCTTCCCGCACCGGTCATCTCGACCACCAGTTCTGCCAGCTCCCTGATCGTGAACTCTCCGGGATTACCGATATTGCAGGGCCCCGGGAACGAGTCCGGACCGTTCATCAGGGCAAGAAATCCGTCGATGAGATCGTCGACATAACAGAATGACCGGGTCTGCGACCCATCCCCATAAATCGTCAGATTTTCGCCCTTGAGCGCCTGCACGATGAAGTTCGAAACCACCCTGCCATCATAAGGGTGCATACGCGGTCCGTAGGTGTTGAAGATGCGCACCACGCGAATGTTCACGCCATTGGAACGGTGGTAATCGAAGAACAGAGTCTCGGCACACCGCTTGCCTTCATCGTAACAGGCCCGCACTCCGATCGGATTCACATTTCCTCGGTAGCTCTCTGGCTGCGGATGAACTTCCGGATCTCCGTAGACCTCACTGGTCGACGCCTGGAAAATCTTGGCCCCCGTTCGCTTGGCCATGCCAAGCATGTTGATTGCTCCCACCACCGAGACCTTGGTCGTCTTGATCGGATTGTACTGGTAATGAACCGGGCTGGCCGGACAGGCAAGGTTGTAGATCTCGTCCACCTCCAGCCAGATATCCCGGGTGATGTCATGCCTGAGCAATTCGAAATTCGGCCGGTCGAGCAAATGCTCGATGGTATTTTTCTGACTGGTGAAAAAATTGTCCAGGCAGATGACGTCGTGGCCCTGCCCGACAAGGCGGTCACATAGGTGAGACCCGAGAAACCCGGCCCCCCCCGTAACAAGGATGCGCTTAAATCGTGCTTTCATGAATTGACTCGATGCAGCCCAAGAGTCCGCCGCTTCGATGATTTCTCAAGGAGAAGCTTGCCATAATCGCATGCATCAAAGGATTGGCTCTCCTCGCTCTTGGGAACTCACTGCCGGACTTTCTGCCCTGCCGACAATCCCCAACTTCCGCATGAGGGGACCAACTGTCAGTCCCTGCACTGCGATGCTGAAGACCACCACCACATAGGTCACTGTCAGGATAAGATCGCGCTCCTCACCGCCGGGCAGGGAGAGTGCCAGCGCGATCGATATGCCCCCGCGAAGCCCACCCCAGGTAAGCACCCTGACAGCTCCGGTGGTAAATGTTCTCCACCGCCTCATCAATACAATCGGCGCGCCGACAGCAATGAACCTTGCAAACAGGACCAGAGGAATCGCCAGCAAACCGAGAACAAGAAACCTGCCCTCGAAAACCAGGATGAGAAGCTCGAGTCCGAGAAGAACAAACAACAACGCGTTGAGGATCTCATCGACCAGTTCCCAGAACGTATCCACATGCTCGCGCGTCGTTTCCGACATAGCGAAGCTTCGCCCATGATTACCGATCAACAAACCGGCCACGACCATGGCAAGCGGTCCGGAAAGATGCAGGTAGCCGGCCAATGAATAACCTCCGGTGACACATGCCAGGGTGATCAGGATCTCCACACTGTAATCATCGAGTTTCTTCAGCATCCAATAACAGATCCACCCGAGAAGGAGGCCCAGCACGATGCCGCCCCCTGTCTCCTTGACGAACTCGACTGCTATGTGCCCGGCATCCGCATGCAGCCGCCCGGTAGCCAGCCCGAGAAGAGTGAGAAAAACCACCACACCCACTCCGTCATTGAACAGTGATTCGCCGCAGATCTTCGTCTCGAGGGTCTTCGGTGCCCCCACTTTCTTGAGTATACCGAGCACGGCAATCGGATCGGTGGGCGAAATCAAGGCACCGAAAACCAGACAATACAGATAACTGATCTCCAAGCCGAAAAGCCGGGCCAGGTAATAAAACACGCTGCCCACCAGAAAGGTCGAAACAAGCACACCGATACTGGCGAGCAGAAAAATGATCGATCGCTGCGCCTTCAAATCGTCCAGATTGACATGCAGGGCGCCGGCAAACAGCAGAAAGCTCAGCAGAACTCCCATCAGTGCCTCGTTGAAATCAATCTTGGTGGCGACGAATACCCGGGCATGCTCCGCCCATGCCGGAGCCACTTCTCCGACCAGCAGCAGCAACGTTGCCAGGCCAAGTCCCATCAACATCAACGCGATCGTGCGCGGCAGCCGTAAAACACGGGCATTGATAAAACCAAAGCACGCGCAGAGAACCAGCAGGATCGCGATGGTATCGAAAATGCTCATTTCAAAATATTCTCTTCACTCTTGCCGGTGCTACCCAAATGGTTTCTCCTCGATTCGACGCGGCGGGCGATGCATCAACAAGCCGACTATCGCCAGCCCGATGAACCCCGCCATGGTTTTGACATCCGCCCCGAAAAAGCGGGATGCCAGTCCGAAAAGCCCGATCGACTCGGTGAGCAGCCATACAATGATCATCACTCCGGCGACACGGTCGGGAAATTTCGTCCTTCCCTCCAACCTGTCCTGCTGATCCCGCTCGAGCGCGCTGTTGAGCAACAAGTGCTTGACCACGAATGCCACCGCGAAACTCACCACAGCCGCCAACGCCACAAACAGAACGACTTTGTCATCACCCTCCTTGACCTGCACGAACGAGCCAACAACTCCATACAACACCGGGCACGCGAGAAAAGCCATCCATACGATCCGAAGCACACGATTGCTCCGAACCGAATCTTCGGGATTTTCGAACCCTGCCATCCGAGCTCCTACTGCCATCCTCGGCACAAAGCAACCGCCTCCACTGCCCGAAAAACCACCCGGCTTTCAGCAGCTACCACCATCAACCGCCGCCGGCATGACTGGGCTCCCGAGGTCGACCGCTCCCACATCCGCAGTCTCTCACCAATACCTGCCAAGAAAACTGCTCAACCAGCTCTCCTGCTGCCCGACACTCGGGCGCTTGGCTCGGCGTCTTGCCCGGCTGAATTCTTCCTCCAACTCGATTTCGTCAGCTGTCTTAAAAATCGGGCTGCCTGGTTCAAGGATGCGCAATGACTCGATCCGCACTGGAACAACAGGATTGTCATTGGCATCGACGGCTACCTTGCTCAAATCCTCCAGGACATCCATGCCCCTGATCACCTGACCGAAAACCGTCGACTGCCCGTCGAGCGCACTGTTGGCATCCATGCTGATGTAAAACTGACTGCCGTGGGCTGGTCCGCCGGGTTTCACTCGGGCCATGGCCACCGCTCCTTTCGCATGGTCGCCCGCATGCTCCGCCGGAATCGTGTGGCCCGGCCCTCCGGTTCCCCATTCTCCGCGAGAAGAGTCTTCACGCGACAAAGGGTCTCCCGACTGCACGAGAAAGCCCTCAATCGCACGGTGAAAAGCTAGTCCGTTGTAAAAACCTTCCCTCGCCTTGGAGATGAAATTCTCACAAGTCTTCGGCGCATTCTCTCGCAGCAGGATGATACCGACAGTTCGCGACCTGCCATCAAGACGCAGCCGCATAACCGCGATTTCCTGATCTGCATGCTGCGCGACCACCTTGGGCAACTTGCGATCGGCCCTATCGGTGTGCATTGACTCATTCCGTGCAATCGCGCCAGCGGCAGACAACGCCATGCCTGCTGCCACGCAAAAAACGACCGCATTCTTCATCCCCACCGTTTTTTCTCTCGATGCCTCGCGCATGCCCATGATTCTCGGATCGGAGCCTACCTCAACTCCTCAACGATCGATGGATCATAAACTGGTCCCTGCGGCACATATTGCGGCGCACCGGCTGCTTGGGGAACCGCCGAAGGCACCTGCTGCCGGGGAACTCCATAATCCTCCGAAAAGCTCTCGGGGCCGGGCAACTCCTCACCCGCGACACCGGCAGACGGGTAGGAAGGATACATTGCATGCTCATCCGGCAGGCCCGGACTCGCCTCGGACACAGCCATTTCATTTCGCCTGGGGCGCTGCATTCTTCTGCTGATCACACCCGGATGCGATGTGCGATACAGATTCTCTACCAACTCTCCCTCACCCGAAGACACAGAGACCTCCGGTTCGGAAATTTCGTAGGTTCCACTGGCTATCTCGAGCTCCCTCAACTCATCCACATCCGGCTTCACGATCGTGTTAGGATCGGTCCGAATCCGAATCTCATCGACCAATGTGGAACACGATGCCTGGAGTAAAACGACTAAAACGGCCACGCCCGAAACGAACCGGCAGGCAACTGCGGCAGGGGTGATCTCTTCTTTAGACATGGGTGAACGCTTCCCTGAAGGGAGCTGGCTGAACTTCGAATGAAGGAATTACTTTCCCGGCATTTGCATCTCTCTCAAGGAAAAACAGGTGCGAATCTGCCGTCGGCATTTCACCCTTTACATAGGCGAGTGCCACCAATCGGTCAAGCATGGGGTGGAAGGTGGCACTCGTAACCGAAGCCGCGCAGCTGCCATCCGCGGAAACCAGAGTGCCACCGACCACTTCATCGACCGCCAACCCCTCTCTGGCCTCCGAAGCGATCATATACTGCAGCCGCCGGTTGACCTTGCCGGCGCGCTTCATCCTCGAGATCACCTCCTGCCCGACATAACACCCCTTCTCATACGAAATCGTCAGCGCTTCAATACCGGCTTCGGGAGGCAACATGCCGACCACCAGTTCGCTTCCCCACTTCGGAAATCCCATGGCGATGCGAATGCGCTCCGCCATCCCTGCGGACACCTCTTCCACTCCCTCCGGCCGTTGCTGGCAGTCTTGGCCCGCCAATCCGTAGCGCAGCGAACCTGGACTCCGGCCTCCTCCCATTACATGCCATGCCGAAACCGCAACGGTATCGAAGGCTACATCATCAGCTATCGCATACCGGCCAAGTCGCGCAGCCAGGCTTTCATGCAACTCGAGAGGACCATCGAGCAAGAATGCCCCATCAGCCTCCCGTCGCAGCACTATCTCTCCCTCGAGACGCCCCCTGGCATCTGTCACACAGGCGTTGATCGACTGCTCACAAGAAGCACGGCGCACGTCATTGGTGACCTGGCCATTGAGGTAGCGCTCCGCATCGGCACCCGAAACTCTCAAGCCGAATCTGTCCTGCAGGCGAACGGCGACGCCAACCTCGAGAAGCCCTTCCCAAAGTTCCTTGTCCAGCCCGTTGCCTGCCTCGCCGTTCATCTCTGGTCGTCTTGTCGAGGCGTATTGATGGCAGCAAATGTGCGCGCTACAACAGAGAAGTCCTGCTCTTCGCAGCCTTGTTCACCGGCTTTGTGCAACGCACCTGCCGCACCCTCCAACACCGGGAAGGCAAGCCCCTTTTCCGCGGCCATGGCCAGCGCGATGCCCGCATCCTTGGCCATGTTCTTCAAGCTGAACCGCGGCGCAAAATCATCCCCGAGCATGGCCGGTAACTTCATATCGAGAAGCGCTGAGCGACAGGCATTGTTTTGCAGAGCCAGCTCAAGAGAGCGCCCATCCAGCCCGCAGGATCGCACCAGGGCCAGCGCCTCGGCAAGCGCCTCGACTGTGCTCGCGGTGATCATATTGGTGGCAATTTTCAAGATCGACGCGTTACCCAGCCTCCCCATATGGATGACTTCTCGCGCCGTGACCTCGAGCAGTGGCCTGACCTGCTCGACCACCGTCTCATCTCCCGCCACGTAGTAGCAAAGCTCACCGGCTGCCGCGGCATCTCGACTCCCCGTGAACGGGGCATCAAGCAAACAGGCCCCGGCCGTGTCAGCTAATGCGGCGGCACGTTGCATTTCATGCGGATGCACGGTCGCATGCACCAGGAGACAATGGCTTGACGTCAACTCCGGCCGCATCGCCTGCACCACCTCGCAGACCGCCGCACCGTCAGTGACAAAAATCTGGATCCACCGTGCCGCCTTGGCCAATTCAGTCAGTGAGCTCACCTGATTGGGTTCCTCGCGCGGGCTTCGGTTCCAGGTATAGGTCGCAAAACCCGCCGACCCGAGCCTGCACGCCACCCGTGAGCCGATGATTCCCAGGCCGACAATCCCGACCGCCTGTTGTTCCTCGCTTGCCACCGCGCCGGATCCTAAGCTTCTGACCCGGGAAGTTCAAGCTCCTCGACACCGGCACCGGGCGGCACCCCATCCACCTTGGGAGCCTGCCCTGGAAGGCGCTCCCCGGCGCCCGGCCCTCTCTCCTGCTCCGCCGGTTCCGCCCGGATAGCCTCCTCGTAATAAACAATCCTCGGACGGCTGCGCATCGAGCGCAGCAAGGACCGAACTGCCGGCCCGCGGCGCGAATTGGCAATCTCGGCAGCGATCTCGTCGCGAACTTCCTCCAGCTCGGGCGTGCACGCGGGGGCGCGCTCGACAACCCGGACCAGATGCCAACCAATCGGCGTCCGAAACGGCGGTCCGATTTCCCCCTCGGCAATCGCAAAAACAGGGCGCGTAAATTCCTGCGGCATACGCGCCCTCGTAAACCATTGGAGGTCGCCACCTCGCCGGCTGCTGCGCGGATCCTCGGAATACGTTTTCGCAAGTTTCGCGAAATCCTCCCCGGCAAGGGCGCGCGCGTGAATTTCTTTGATCAACTCCTCCTCGCCCCCGGATTCGGGATCAACAGTACTCAGAAAAATATGGGAGGCGCGCACCGCCTCATCGACGGCGAGTTTCCCGGCATTGGCCGCATACCACTGCTCGACTTCTGCCGGACCTGGTTCAATCGCATGCGCGATTTTCGCCTCGAGCCACAGCAGTTGGTGACATTCCTCCTTGATTTCCCTCCTGAGGTCCTCCTCGCTCATACCCTGCTGCCGGAGTCTGGCCCGAAATTCCGGCGCTGTGGAAAACTGGCTGACAAATTCCGCGTAGCGACGATCGACCAATTCAGGAGGCACCTCCACCGGCTTGAGCCGGGAGTACTGCCGCAGCATCTCGTCATCAATCATCTCCTCGAGAACCCGCACTCTCGCCTGCAATCTCATTCTTCCGGAAACCGCCTCATAACGCAGGCCCCTGACAAAGAAATGCTCCAGCACCCTGCGATCGAGAGCACCACGGGTGATCGGTTTGCGGTTCACGGTTGCCACCAGGCTGGCCGGGTGCCCGGGTGTCTGCAGGACTCCGAGGGCACCCGCATCATTGCGGTTCTGCGCGTGAATGACCCGGTAGAGCGGGCCTCTCAAAAGATGCAGATCAAGCGCGAGATACAGCAACACGGCGGCATACACGAAGGGACGCCAGGGAAAGGCGACCCGAGCAGGAATTGGCGAATCCATGAATCCAGAGGCAAACCGACCGATACAGCCTCCGATTCTCCGGCACCACGACTTTTGTTGCCGCATGCCCTGCGCCGTTTACCCTTGCAGTCAGTCCCCTCCGCAATCGCGGCGAAGAGAAGGCAAACCAAGAACATCCGATGACCGGCTACCTGGCGAGAAGAATTGTCGGCCTCGGCCTCGTGCTTTTCTCTGTTGTCAGCATCACTTTCTTCCTGGCCCGGTTGCAGCCCGGCGGCCCATTCGACAAGGAGAAAAATCCTCCCGCCTTCGTCAAAGAGGAACTGTTGCGACGCTATGATCTGGACGGCTCACTGTGGAGCCAATACACCCGCTACATGGGCGACCTGATTCGCGGCGACCTGCGCGTCTCCTTCGAATACCGCAACTGGTCAGTCGGGGAAGTAATCGGCCAACAATTGCCGGTCTCTCTGCAACTCGGCGGAGTCGCCTTCATTCTGGCTACCTCGCTCGGCACGCTGCTCGGCTGCCTCGCGGCCATGCGCAAAGACACCTGGATCGACCGCGCCGCGATGCTTTCGGCTCTGCTTGCCATCTCACTGCCCTCTTTCATCACCGGACCACTCCTGATCGGGGTCTTCGCCCTCAACCTTGGTTGGTTCCCCGTGGGAGGGTGGGGCGGCCTGCGCAGCATCATTCTGCCGGCACTCTGCCTGGCCGCTCCGTACGTCGCCTACATCGCCCGCCTGATGCGCAACAGCATGCTCGAGGTTCTCGGGGCCGATTACATCCGCACCGCCCGCGCCAAGGGACTGACACCATTCGGAATCGGGGGCCGACACGCGCTCAAGGTGGCCCTGCTGCCCGTGGTCACTTTCCTCGGCCCTCTGGCCGCTCACCTGCTGACCGGTTCCATCGTGGTCGAATCGGTGTTCTCGATTCCCGGAGCCGGCAGCATCTTCGTCAACTCGATCCAGAATCGCGACACGTTCCTGCTCTGCGGCGTCGTGATCCTCTACTGCACACTGCTCGTGCTGTTCAACCTCGCCGTGGACCTGGCCTACTGCGCACTTGATCCACGCATCCAGTTCTCACACCGCAACCGTGGCTGACACCCTCCAGCAAGAAACCCCGCCACACGTTACGTCCGATTCACCCTCGGGGCGCGACCTTCGTGCCGGCAGAATCAGCACCTGGCGAAAACTTTGCGGCAACCGCACAACGCTGGTCGCTCTTGTCATCCTTGTCGTGATGATCGCGAGTGCCTTTCTCATTCCACCGTTCTTTCCCGAAGCTGCGGCACTGCCCTCCGACGATACCTACCTGCCGCCTCTCTCCCGCGCCTCGGACAGCTCTTTTATCTACCTGCTCGGCACCGACATCAATGGCACCGACCTGCTTTACCGCGTGCTCGCCGGCGCCCGGGTCTCGCTGCTCGTCGGTCTTGCCGGCGCCACTGTCGCCCTTTTCATTGGCGCTGCCTACGGAACCCTTGCCGGCTTCCTTGGCGGGCGGGTGGAAGCCGCCATGATGCGCACTGTCGATATTCTCTACTCTATCCCGCGGGTGCTGTTCATCATGATCTTCATCGCGGCTTTCGATTCTCGACTCAAATCGATGATCGACTCCGCCAGGCGCTGGGCTTCCGACGAGGAGCACGAATGGCTGCACGACTTTCTCGAAGCTGCCATCCCGTATTCCCGCATCGTCATCCTGATCCTCTCTCTCGGCCTGATCGAGTGGCTGACCATGGCACGGATCGTTCGCGGGCAAGTGCTCGTGCTGCGCGAACAACAGTTCGTCACTGCCAGCCGAGCCCTCGGCCAACGGACCCTGCCGATCATTGGCAGGCACATCCTGCCCAACCTGGCCGGCATCATCCTGACCTATCTTACGCTCACCGTGCCAGCGGTCATTCTCGATGAGAGCTTCCTGAGCTTTCTCGGACTCGGCATCGACGATCCCGCCTCCAGCTGGGGCTCCCTCCTGCGGGATGGTGCCCAGGTCATCAATCCCCTCAAGAGCCAGTGGTGGCTGCTGCTTTTCCCCGCGCTTGCAATGGGCACAGCGCTGCTTTGCCTCAACTTTCTCGGTGATGGCCTGCGAGATGCCCTCGACGTTCGCAACAACTGAAAAAACGCTTTTTGATAGCCATAAATACCCTTGCCGGATTGACACCCACCAACAGAATGCTAGCGTCCTTCTGACGTTCTCAGGCAACTTCAAAACCGGCCACCAGGATGCTATCACCAGCACATCTGACATCGAGTTTCGATACCGCATCCCCACCGGTCAATCCTCGGGAAACCACTTCACCATTGTTGTCGATTGCCAGCGTGACCCGACGTGGCCTGGTGCTCTACTCACGGCGCAACCTGGAGATCGGCAGCGATCTGCATCTCGGCCTCCATATCCGACTCAAAAGCCATCAGGAGCACCGCTCCCACAGCCATTTCATCGACGTGCACGGGTTCGTGGTCAGCAGTTGTCTGCATGCTGTGCGAGGCACCACTCTCTTCGAGATCACCCTGCTCTACGATCGCATGCCAACCGACCAGAAACGCCTTCTGTCCAGTGTGCCGCTCAGCGCGATCAAGGCCACCGCCTACAATGGCCTGCATGCATACGAGGCTCCCGATCCATGCGCGCAATCCCGTTGCGTACTCGGCCTGAACTGACCCCTGCCTCCTGCCGATCAGGGCTCTGCAGCACAGGAAATCGCGCAGCTCAGTGAAGGCGCGGAATATGCTTCACCTCGCGCTTGCAAGTTTTCTTCTTGTCGCTACCTTCCCGTCCCGTAAGCCCCCACACGGGAATACAATCCACGCCGGCTTAGCTCAGTTGGTAGAGCAACTGATTTGTAATCAGTAGGTCGTCGGTTCGAGTCCGACAGCCGGCTTTCTTTCCTGGCTGCTCCCGGGCAACTCTACAGCCAGCCGCTCGCAGTTATGGCCGTCCCGGTCAATCCGAGCTTCCTGCGCGTCTACTGTTTGACTCCGTTGCCCAGGCTCTCGACTCCGGTCTTCTTGTATTCCCGGTCGAAGGTATCTCCGGGGTCCAGCGTTTGGATACTTTCCACGTAATTGGCGGCAGTGGGAGGCGCATGCAATTCGGCCAGCACCTTGCCCTCCGGATCCTCCAACCAGACGGAGTAGCCCTTGAACTTGAAGCCGGAACCGTTTTCATCGTACCAGAGCTGGAAGGGACGGCACTGGAAGCGAAACTCCTTGCTCACGGGAAGATGGATGCCTTCGAACACGTGCTTGTAAACGACCACACTCTTCCCCGTCCGCATGCTCTTTGCTGTCATCAAGATGTTCAGCGTGGCATCATGAATCGGGTAAATCGCGTCACGACTTTCGATCACTACGCTCGGCATGAAATGACTCGACTGGTTGTTCGACCTGATGATGCTGCGGCCCGAATTGAACTGCACATCAACACGCGGCCGCTTATCTTTCAGGTGATCGGGAACCTTGCCCTTGTTCTCCTCGTGCCAGTTGCGGATGAACTCCTGATCCGTCTCGCTGAACCGTTCGAGCGGCACCGGAACTTTTTTACCGTCCGGAAGTTGCAGTGTCACCTCGGCGCCATCCACGGCCACCAACTTGCCCTCGGTCATTTCTCCATCGATCGAGGTAAAGCGCCTCATCTCAGCCAACACCACCGGCGCGCAGGTGACCGACAGCACCAACCCACAGACCAGCACCCGCCGAAAAACGGTTGCCACGGCTTTTTTCCAGCGCCCGGTGACCATAGCACGATCATACACGTGCAACTCACCAGGTCTACCGGCAACCCAAGCTACCATGCTCGCCATCATCCCCGGCATCCGCCCGGGCATTCTCAACCAGCAGGACTATCCGGTGCCCGAATCCAGCAATGCGAGTCACCACAGACTCGCTGACCGTTGCACGGGTAACCGGCAGACCACATTTTTTCCAGCGCGGTCCACCTAGAAAGTGATCTTGGCACCGACGATAATGCTGTCGGTCCGCACATCCGCATCACTCACGCGTGTGACCATGATGAGCGGAACGAACGCATTGTTGCGCACATATTCAATGCCCAGCGCGATGTTCTCGGTAACCTGCGTCTGCAGTCCCACCGCGATCTGCTTGAGCTTTTCAAATTCCGTGTCATCCGGCCCCTGGCGGTTCACACCATACACGAACGACAGGCTTGAGGGCATGCCAAAGAGATCGAAATCATAGGCCACCTGGCCCGTCAATGAACTCACCTTATGATCGGTCGCCGGCCAGTCATCCTCGGTAGAAGTGAACTCGGTTCCCACCCGGAATGGTCCAGCATGAATTTCGGCATACACATCCCACGCACCGTTCTCGATTAACTCGGTGCTGTTTGCGATCGCCTGGGCAAAATCGGTCCCGGGGTGATTGGGTATATCCGTATTGTAAATCGTGCTGTTCAGCCATCCTGCTCCCACTTCGATGCGAATGTCTTCAGCCAGATCCCGCTGATAACTTGCCATCACCGCCCAGTTCTCGAACTGCCCGCCACCATCCCTTGAATCCGCCACGCGCAGGTGCCGCCCACCGGGAATTGCCGTAGCGACCACGTGCAATCCCTCCATGTAATGCGGCGCATATCCTAGAGCGATTACCGGATCATCCGAGTCGACCCGGAAGGAATGATTATTCACCGTGTGGGTGAACGGGTTGTAGGCATCGTGATTCCCGAAGTCCACCGTGTTGCGCCCAAAATACGCATACAGCGGAAACTCATCCAGGTTACCCACCATCACCAACGCCTTACGCAACTGGTAGGTATCCTGGCCAATGAACTCGATGTCGGAATATTCTCCCTGTGCGAAAACCGTCACCCAGTCACCTGCACGGCCGGTCAGTGTCACAGCTGCATTGTTGAGTATCCACCTCTCCGAGCTCGTATCGGTCGGGCCATGCTGTTCGGGAAACCGAGAAAGAATCGGAAATCTGCCCGGCGTATTGGATTTTTCATACATCCAACTCCCCCAGAAGGCACCGGAAACGGTCAGTGTGTTCGGAGCCAGCTCACCATCGCGACCGTAGTGCAGAATCTGCAGAGGTTTTGCGGTCACATTTTCCTGCCAATTTACAATCTCACGCGCATACCCTGTGTTGATGCCGATCGGACCCAGTAACATCTGCTGGCCTGCGTCAGCCGGAGAACCTCCGCCATGCCATGTGGCTGCCTCTCCGACTGCGGGCACTTCTGCTGGAGATTCCTCCGCAACAACTCCCGACGCACATCCAACGAAAAGACTGCAAACAAGAGAGAATAATCTGACTTTCATGACTAATAAGTCACTATAAGCACGAAATAAATTGTCAAGCACTATTGATTATCATGGCAAACGGCAGCTACCCGTCCAGGAAATGCAGCGATCCGGGCACGGCGACCTCATACCGTCTCCAATCGACGACGCTTCCTGCTTGCCTGCCTCCACAACCCTCACCTTCGAGCCCTCCCCCTGATGCAACGACAGCCCGACTAGCGCGCGGTCCCTGCCCCTCTCAACCTCCAGAACACAAACGGCAGAGTCACGGCATGCATCGTCAATCCATAAACTGCCGAGGGCACGGTCGCAGGTGGCAGGGTCACTTCCGGAGCCATCCCGCCTCCAACCGCAACCAGTGTCCCCACCGCGATTCCC
>JBDQJG010000005.1:0-35017 GCA_040263955.1 Verrucomicrobiales bacterium | reverse complement strand
GTGTGGTTGCTGCGGGTGGGACCGAGGGCGATTGAGTTGGTATCCTATCCGACCGGAGAGCCATCGTCAGGCGACTCGGATTAACCACTCACGACCCGGACAAATCTCTCATCGAATTCTGCACCCAGTCGCGTTGATTCGACACACAAAAAAGACAACGCAATTAGGCATATCCCATCAATAGTCACAGCGATTACTGCAAACTCGCCTTAAAATCCAAGCCAACCACCGAAATGTCAGGATGTCGTTTCATGAAACAAGCCTTTCGGCGGATACGGTGTAAGAGAGAACGACGGCAACCATTTTCTGCGAGCGCGCTCGCAGAATCACCAATCAACAGCAGCCCAAACTTGCCGCAAAACAACAGACCTCGCATGCCAGCTCTTCATCCACGAATTTCTTGGTGGATGGGTAAATCAGTAACCTGATTTACCCTCAAGACTAGGCCTGAAAAGAAACAAGAAACTTGTTGTCGTGCCTCGCCCTCGCTCATCAAACCCGGAAATTTTTTATCTGCTGTGAAATTGAGGCCACATGACGCGGATCAAAAAGCGCCCCCATCATCGAAAACGATACTGTTCTTCGGAACTTTCGACCAAGAAACACACCCCAGGGTGCGCGTTCTCGCACAGGCAATTGAGGGGGCCGGACACCGGATAATCTACTGCAATGTCAAATCAGCAATCTCGACGAGTGAACGGGTCGGAATCCTCAAGCACCCCTGGAGCGCGCCAGCCTTGGCAGTTCGACAACTCAAAACCTGGCGGGCACTAATCCAGGAGGCAAAACGCATTAACCTGGACCAGGTTGATGCTGTCATTATCGGCTATCTTGGCGTTCTTGATGTTCACCTAGCCCGCAGGTATCTTCATAAGCCCCTGATTCTCGACCAGATGGCCCCTCTTGCCGGAACTGCCGAAGATCGATCCTTGCCATTTGCGAGCCTCTTGAAGCATCTCGACAACTGGGCCAATCAAGCAGCCGATCTGATTCTTGTTGACACAGTTCGACATCTTCCCTCGCGTAGAACTCACAAAGAGAAAACGAGAGTTGTTCCTGTCGGTGCTCCGCGGGCATGGTTTGAGGCAGGTAGCAACCGAGCGTCCACCCCAAAGAGCGGGCCTTTGTCGGTTTGTTTTTTCGGTCTCTTCACACCGCTGCAAGGCGCCGCCACCATCGGTCGTGCAGCGCAATTGCTTCGGCATCGCGACGACATCGCATGGACATTCATTGGTCACGGGCAAGATCGCCCCAAAGTGGAATCTCTCACTGCAGACTTAACTCAGGTGACTTGGCTTGACTGGGTAGATGCTGGCCACCTCCCCGAGCTGGTAGCGTCTCATGATGTCTGCCTGGGAATCTTCGGAGACACCGCCAAATCCAGACGGGTGATTCCCAACAAGGTTTACCAGGGCGCCGCGGCCGGCTGCGCGGTGGTGACTTCCGATACGGAGCTTCAACGAGAGGTCTT
Source organism: Verrucomicrobiales bacterium (assembly GCA_040263955.1). Lineage (GTDB taxonomy): Bacteria > Verrucomicrobiota > Verrucomicrobiia > Verrucomicrobiales > DEV007 > CALSSN01. The sequence continues at coordinate 33,546 of JBDQJG010000005.1, read as the reverse complement.
ACAGGATGCCGCGCTATTGATGCCCGCCGCGGAACCGACGGCTTTAGCCGCAGCTATCGAAAAGCTTGCTGATGATCGAGCGTTTCTAGCGAAAATGCAACAAGCGGCTAAGCATCGTGCTTTATCGACTTTTACGCCCGACAAGATCGGCGAGGTTATTTGCCCGATCATCGATGAAGCCCTGAAGCACAATCAGGCAGCCGGATAGCCGCGCCCCGCATGATTGCTCGCTATCACTTTCTCATAGTCAATCAATACGGGAACAACCGTGGCGAAGAGGTAGCACTTCAAGATATGGTCTAAGCCATTCGGTATTACTATGATCAAGCAAATTTGACAATCACCAGTTAATTTGATGCGTCCAAGGCCAAGCCGCTGGTTCTCTACACATTTTGCAATCCCCTGCCACAAATACCCCAATGCCCATGAAAAGCCTACTATTACAGCAATGGTGAAGCTCGCCAGAAGCGTAAGAAAAGGTGTCCTCCTGCCAAGCTTCATAGCGCCCAGAATGGTGCTCACCCCTGTTTGTTAAGACTGGCCACATTCACCCGTGCAGAGGAGGCACGTGCCGAGGTTACTCCCGACAACATCAACGATAACAAACAGGGAAACCAAAGACTGCTTGGTGACTTCACGAGACCCGCAACGCGAAGTGATGCAAAAGCGACAGCTGTCTGCTGCTTGACAAGCTTGCGCAAGTTCGTCGACTCTTCCTCGTGATTGGGCTTAAATTACGGCCGGAGGCTGACACTGTAGCCGAGCGCCATGTAAAACTGGCAAGCGGGGACGGGCAATGAATGTCCTGGTAGCCGGAAATACGCAACGGGCGCAGGAAATAGATCGGGCACTCAACTGGGCGCGTTCTTGCGGCGCCAAGTACTGCGAACGTTACGACCAGCTTGGGTCTACCGTCGCTCTGGCATTCTCAGGAGGCACCAGCGCCCAATGGCACCAGGATGAAAATGGAGCTACCGCAAGATTAGGCCTGACAGCGATACTTCCGGAGAATATTTGCGGTCATAAGGCGCTTCCCGCGAGCACCGCGGCAGCGGCGGTCTATGGAGGTCATGCAATTGCAGCAGTCGGGCCCGGAAATCAACGGTTATTCGTGCACTCCAATGAAAGAGGAGCGCTTATTTCAAGTCACATAGGCGCCATCGCTGCCGGGCTTGGCTCAGAACTCCAGCTGGATCGTTCACGAGAGGATTTCCTACTTGGTTTCGGATTCCTGCCCGATAGGTGCACGATCTACAAAGATGTGTTTGCGATAGACACCCCGGGACGGTTCGACTTGACGAACGGTAAGCATCTTAACCCGACACCCAACTTACCCTCTACCGAGTTCAAGTCACCCGACGAAACCCCTGACCTGGCCCAGCTGGTTTGTGAGATCGTCGATCAACAGGCCGGTGATGCGACCTCCGTGGGTGTGTTGCTGGGCGGATTCGACTCTGCGCTGGTGGCGGCGGCCCTGCGCCGCACCGGCCGGGACGTCTACACGTTCACCTTCAACTTTGCAGAGCGCGGCTACGAGCAAAGGAATGTGGCGGCTTTTGTGCGCAACTCAGGTATTGAGCATCACCCCGTTTTGATCTCCCCCGAGATGCTTGGTGATGCTCTGTGGAACTTGCCCGCCCGCCTAAATCAGCCCTCTCCCCAACCTCATTATCAGTTGCATACGATCCTCGCCGCCGAAGCAGCCCGGGACGCGGGTGTTGAAGTTTTATTCAGCGGGGACGGCTGTGACGCACTCTTTGCGTCATATCCGACGATCAACACTCGCGCTGCGATCCTCGGATGGCTCAATAAAGTTCCGAATCGCGCCAAAAGGGTGGCTTTGTCGACTCTTTCCTTGCCGTGGTGCGAGCACCGACTGGGACACGTGGTGCGGATGGGAAGAAGCGCACTGCGAGCGAGCCTGCTACCCGGCAACGCCGGACGTCATCTACCCACGCAATATCTAGACGAGGTCGCCTTACGGCGCCTTCGCGGCGAGGATTCGCCAAAACAGGCCGAATCCATCGAAGGCATCCGGATGCGTCTGGCTAAAGCCTCGGCCTTGTCGGATCCAGCTCGCCTCGCGGTTGATGGGAACACCCTGACCGGGCAGTCTTCATCCAAGGTTGAGGGAGTGGTTGCACGCTCAGGCCTTCCGGTGCTCTCTCCTTATACTCACCCCAGGTTTCGGGCTGTCATCAACAAGCTACCCGAGTATCAACGCCGCCCGGCCGGCTCCCTAGCTGCAGCGGAAGGAAAACCAATTCTGCAAGAGGCGGCACTCGCGGCAGGGCTTCTACCCGAGAAAGTCATCTATCAGGCCAAGCAATCCCCCACCGAGGCTCCAATCGACCAGTGGTATAGTGGTCCTCTGCGACCTCTGATTAAAGATCTCCTGGAGAAACTTCCTTTTACATTAACAGAATTACATCTCAATGAACTCTTGCGACCAAAGATCGCGGAAAACGTCTATCGCAGCAAAGTAACCCTCTCAAAACACGTTTTCCAGGCAGTCGGACTACTGGCCTCCTACGCCTCCTTCACCAGACTCGTGAGATGAGCAGATCAAGGTGGAGTCTGGGCTGGCGTATTGGCAAGACAGTCATTTCAGCGGCACTGATCGGCGGGGTAGTCCTTTACCTTTGGTTCCACCGAGAAGTCTTCCTCGAACTACGGGGCGTTGATCCCGAGTCCATTGCCCTCGTTGCCGGCCTCACCCTACTTGCCCACTTTCTCAATGCTCAAGAGTTCGGCCTGCATCATCGAACCATTGGCGCGCGCCTTGGTATTTTTGAAAACTGGATGCTGTTCACGGCAGGGCAGCTTGGCAATCACTTGCCGGCTCGACTGGGGACCATCTACAGGTTCCGTTATCTTAAACTCGTTCACCGAGTTCCTTATGGATCGATCACAGCAAGCTATGGCGCCAATCTAGTCATCTCCACACTGGCAACCGGCCTGACTGGTCTGGCGGGAGTTGTCCTGCTCGGGGGGGAAGTAAGTGCCGGGTTTGCCATAATCATTTTCATGCTGGGATGCATGACTATCTCAGCCATCGCATCAGCCTGGATCAGGCTTCCAAGATTCCGCTCCGATGGCCGGGCGGGCAAAGCATGGCTGAGTTTCTGCAGCGGCTGGGAGGAACTTCAAAAAGATCGCCCTGCTGCTGCTGCTGTCCTCCTTCTGGAATTCATTCGTTATGCGACGACTGCATGGCGCCTGCAAATTACATTCTCCTGGATGGGAGTGGAGGAACCACTGGCTTTTTTCCTGATCATCAGCTCTCTCTCAGCGCTAGTTACGGTCATCGGATTTACCCCAGCTGGCTTAGGGCTTCGGGAGCTTGCTATCGGATCTATGGTAACAGCCATGGGACGATCATTCGACACCGGTCTCGTTGCGTCCAGCGCAGACCGAGCGATCAGTCTCATTGTTGTAACTTGCAGCGGACTCGTTGGACTGGCCGTGACCGCACATCGGATGAAGAAGACCAAGAATACTGATGGTCGCATTGTTTCGGCTCACGAAGATTCCTAAAACAAGAGCCTGCTCTGAGGTCACATAAATCACTCCTGAAAAAAAATCATCAACCCGCCGACCTTGTGCCCGACAAGGAGCGTGCATCAAAAAGTGGCGGCATTGGTGGTGGGGTCATTGAATAACCGGCCGTCCACTCGGATTCCGGGCCTTTACGAGGTAAGAGATCCCACGATCACCTCGCATGAAGCGAAATTGAAAGCGGCAGGCCAGCCGGCTCATCTTCCGACCCGCCCAACTTCCATACCAGGGAAAAAGGCGGCGCTCTGCGTCACGTTGAATACCGCTTTCCTCAGTAAGCTGGGTGTCACCAAGGGCGACAGCCGCCGGGTCAATGCCTCGACGCTTGAGTTGATAGCTCTTCACTCGCAACCGAACCTTTTCGATAACCCAGGTGAACGGCCAACCGTATGTCGAAACCGATTCAATCTCCAAGCCGCTGCTTTCAACGAGGCTGATAATATCGGCACGGTCGTATCGCCGGTAGTGCCCTACCGAAACATCGGTAACATTCCACTTTCGACGATGCGCGGGGACTGAAAGGAGGCAACGTCCACCGACACGCAGGCGGGCGACCCAATCTCTGAGCGCCGCCGCGTCGTCTTTGATATGCTCAAGGACCTCGAAGCTCATCATGTAATCAAAGGTTACATCTTTGGGAGGCGTCTCGACGACATTAGCCTCCGGAAAGTCTCTCAGGATCCGAGCGGCGAGTTCGCGAGCCGGCCCCGACATTTCCACGGCCACGCACCGAAAACCCCGGCGCGCCATCTCATAGCTGATCGAGCCCGACCCACAACCGACCTCCAACAGGGCGCCGGGCTCCCAGTCGGCCACTGCGCGAAGGATGGCATCTCGCCTGAGAATGTAGGTCGGGCTCGGAACCCAACCCCATTCCGGTGTCGAAACACCTATCTCTTCATGATACTTCATGGCTTGGACATCACCAGTTCGACCGCCATCTCGGTAGTACGCCGGGATTGACGTTCCAGGGTCGGGACCACTTTTTTTAGATGATCCCGCAGGGAATCACGGTTCCGGATGATCTCATCAAACACTTCACAAAGGGTTGTCGCCTTCGGTTCACGAATATCGAAGGCGTAACGCTCAAGCCCGAGTTGGCTCATGAAACCCAGCGCCTTGTGTTCGTAATAGATACAGACGCCCGGCACCCCGGCGGTGTTGCCGAAGATGGCAGGGTGATAACGGCTGGCCAGGTGCACATCACACATCGCGAACAGACCGCGCTGATAATTGGAATCCGCAGTGGGGTCGACAATTTCCCAACTCCGCTCCGGAAGACCGGTCGCTATGCGTTTCAGGTAGGGCACGTCACTGTGTCTGGCTCCGTAGAGCTGAGGGAGCAGAAGCAAGTACGATCCGTGTTTGGAGACCAGGTGCCGCAAGACCTTGCCCAATTCTGCATCATAATAAGCCCTTTTCGTATCTGGATGGCTGTCCTCGGGGTAACGGAAATCATTGAGCGACACCGCGACGAGCAACCGATCGGTGAAGTTCTCGCCGTGATTGCGAAAGTAGTTGTCGCGTGAGATGGGTCCGAAGTGCTGCTGGATCGCCGAATCAGCTGTCACTTCAACCTCAGCATCCTCGCCGATCAGCCCGCGAATATACTCAGCGGAAAGGTGCTCCCGAGTTACAAGGCGGTCGAAGCGCTTATAAAGCCGCCGGCGAATGATGTTCAGGATACGGTGCTTGAACGGCCCTGCGGAGGTCGCGTAAAGAAAAAGTGGCTTCTTGTAGAGCACGGCAAGATAGACATACCACCAGTGCATGATCTCGTGCCCGGCGTATATGTCGCCGAAATACGGACCGCCGGGAGCGGAGATAACCAAGTCTGTCCGTTTGTAGGCGGCGACAATTTTCCTGAGGGTTTGAGGCAACAGGAAAGGTAGGTTCAGCCTGCAAACTTTCAGGACGGTGAACAGGAGCAGTCGAAGATAGGCGACGGCGGAAAGGACGATCGGGAGATCCTCGACCTCCTGCTCAAATTCAAGGCGGAGGTCCGGGTCACGAAACTGGTAAAGGAGCGTGAAAGCGACAGCACGGGGGCCTCCCAGACCGTCGCTGAGACCGGCAAGCATCGCCCGCATTGCGGCCTCGTCACCTCGGTTCTCACCGTGCTGATTGATGATGAGAACGTGTTTCATGTAATCTTGCCAGTATGGATCACCTCAACAGAGTCGCATTCCCCGCCCGACGGTGCGAGTCCAACTAAACGACGAAGAGTAAAAAATGGAATCCAAAACATGGACCCACTGCTTATCTAGGATTTCCGCGGTCCCCAGCACTTCTCCGAAACATCTCTGAGAAGTTTTGAATATATGGAGCTGGGAATAAGCAATTGATGAACAGCCAACGACTCTGCCTGCCGCAATGACGTCACTACGAAATCAATAAAAAAGACGGAAGTTGGAATCGTGATACACTTTTTACATCATTCACACATCACTTTTCAGATACGCATCGACTCTTTATAACCGACCCTTCTTCCGAGTGCTTTTGCGCCTTGGGTACTTTCTATTATCGTCTCTAGTTCGATACACAAGCGTACGAAAAGTAACATGGCAGTGAAACGCACCGACCCATTTCATTGCTCAGCTATTTACGGATAACCGAACCCCATCGGAGAACCGACAATCGGCTCAGGCACACTCCACCACGAGCCTTTTCTGCCTAACAACAGCTGTCAATAGCGCCACACAAGCCAGGATATACGCACCCCAGGCAAAAATGGAAAAATCCAGTAAGGACGAAGGCCTCGCAAGCACAACAAAAATACCCGCAATACCAACCAGTCCGAGGCCAATGCCCGGGTGCTTTCCCATGATTTTGCGAGAACAAAAAAAGGTCTCAGCATGATAAGTAAAATACGGCAATATAAAAACTCCGTACACCATCACGTGCCCGACAAACGAAATATTGAGAAACAGCACATTAGCGAGGTGAAAAATCCCGGCGATGAGGAGCCACACACGCCAGTATGCGACTCCGAGAACCAGCATCACGAAAGGTGACAACTCGAAAAGCACCGCCATGTAATCAAAGGCCTCTAAAAGCCAATTGGGAAAGTGGGCAACCAGGGGCGCGAGAAAATCCTTTCTATCATTCAGAAAGAAACACATTTGCCACCAGCCAACGAAGCCACTCTGGCTCATATCAAAATCGACCCAGGCCAGGGACTTTTCATAGCCGGCAGTAAACATACCGAAGCATATACAAACCGCGATCATCCCCAAAGCTGCCGCGGACCGTTTTTGAGAGACTTGCCGATCCGGCATTATGGCGAGTGTCGTCGCCCAGTTTGTCTGTGCCATCAATATGACAACAAGATTGAGCATGATATTGTGATCAATCTTACCAAGACTGTATCGGAAACTGGAAGTTGTAATTACTACGAAAAACAAAAGCGTAGCTGCCACCCGCGCTCTTATGCCCAGTAAAATACATGCTGCACAACAAAACGACAGGTAATCAGCAGCTGTAAAAAAAGCTCTTGGAGGAAACCCATTAAACAAATTGGCAATGCTCAATCGGGGTGGAGCAAAGAACCCATCTGGCGCATACCCCACCCATTCACTATCGGGAATTCCCGCATACAAAAGAAAAAATCCAAAAAGAATACGAAACGACGGTAGCTGACGACAATCGACATGCGATGATAATTCGATGCGCTGCCGCAACCGTGACAACGGCTCTTCAATCAAGAATAATCTCATCCTGGCTGCGGATCTTGAAATGACTGTGAATACCAGTGCTTTTATCAATCCTGAAATTGACTTGTCGCACGATAAACTTTTGTTCTTTCAGCCCCTGGCGCCGCAATCTATTACGAAGCCACTGCTTGGTCGACTGGTGATACTTCCGACTTACATTGTCCTCGGTTTTTAAACCGAATCTTCTCTCCAGAATATTCATAAAATAATGAGACGGAACTTTTCCGAGCAATTCTTTATGTGAGATGACCTTTTCCTCGCCAGTTTTGGCATCAAATCCGACCACTTCAATGGTTTGTGCATGCAACTGTTGGCTGTTATTCCAGGCTTTAAAGGCACCTGATGGCAGAATAACAGCAGGATACGGCTCCAGCTTTGGGTCTATCAGCTTCAAGTAATATGGCCCGAACAAACTTACTGAAAGAACCAGAAAGAGAACAGTATTCGGACACTTTCGAACAATCGATTTCATCGTCGCAGAGTAACCTGGTATCCTAAAAACGAGAATAGGAACCACGGAAATCACGGAAAAACACGGAACAAGAGTCAGTTATAACGATTTGGCTACTCACCTGAAAAGTGATGTTTAATAGGCGTGAAAAAAATGAACTAATGTCTGAATTTCCGTCTCTTTTGTTAATTCCGTAGTTCGACCATTGCGGTATTTAGGATGGCGGCTGATTTACAGAATTCACCTGTGACATCGATCGTGTAACGATATACCCAACGAATCGAGTGCTCAGGAAAATCGGCGAACCCACACGCGTTTGAACTTTATATACCTTCCGTTGCCACGGAGCATAACGGCGGCACACCCTCAGTAGCAGGTCAACACCAGCTCCGTAATGTCAGTCGCAATCACTTGTTCATCCTGTCCTCGATAATGGCAAGGCGCGCCTGCAGTTCCTCCATCAGCTTGCGGTTGACCGAGATCAGGTCCGCGAGCAGCCCAAGGCTGAACATCAGCAGGCCCGAACCCATCAGAAACACCGAGAGGATCAGGGACTGCACATGGCCGCCGCCATCTCCCATGAGAAAAAATATAAGGAAACGCAGCGAGATGAGAAATCCCGATGCCGCCAGCACGATGGCCAGCGGCACGAAGAAGCGCAGGGGTCGGTAGACGACGAAAAAGCGGAACATCGTCAACATCGACTTCTTGACGTAGTTGCCGAGACTGCTGACCAGGCGCGATTCGCGGGTCACAGGATTGACCCGGATCGGCACGGAGACCACCGCCAGTCCCTTGTGACCGGCCTGGATGATGGTCTCCAGCGTGTAGGTATATTCGTTGAAGACGTTGAGCTGCTGCGCGGCCGAGCGGCTGAAGGCACGAAACCCGCTCGGCGCGTCCTGCACCGTGGTGTTGCTGATCTTGCGCACCACCCAGCTGCCGACCTTCTGCAGAAGTTTTTTAAGCGGACTGAAATGCGGTCTGTCGCTGATGGGGCGCTCGCCGATAACGATCTCGGCATCACCTGAGAGGATAGGGGCGATCAACATCGGGATATCCGCGGCATTGTACTGGTTGTCGGCATCGGTGTTGACGATGATATCCGCGCCTCGATCAAGCGCGACCCGCAGGCCCTCCTTGAAGGCGAAGGCCAAGCCACGATTGACACCCAGCCTGGCCACGTGATTCACGCCAAGAGCCCTCGCTGCTTCGACTGTTCCATCCGAACTGCCATCGTCGACTACAAGGGTCTCAATTACGTCGATACCCCCAATGGACACGGGCAAATCCCTCAAGGTTGCAGGTAAGGTGTGCTCCTCGTTATAACATGGAATCTGGATGATCAGTTTCATCGAGCCATGAGGTTCTGGGTGGCAGAAAATCGAAAAACCAGGCAACCGGAATGCGCGCCAGCGAGGCTGACCAAGCCCCCTCGTCGCCTGGTGACTTTACCACGGTCCGGCCTGCTGTATAGAGCGGATGCCGGCTAACGGCAGAGGCGCACTGCCCGATCTTCTCCCGCTACCGCAAGCAGCGCTTCATCGAGGGGACCGTCGGAGGCGATCCGTGCGAGCCGGGCTCCCAGGCGAAGGGCCTTGTCTTCCCACAACGCGAAATGCCGCATGTAGGCATCATGATAACGCCCAAGCATGCCCGCATCACACCAGACCGCTCGCCGCGAACCGGACTCCGCGTCCTCCAGTTCACAATTCTCCCGCCATGAGGGCTCCGCCTCTTCGTGGCAGAAGGGCGCCCACACCAGGACCAATCCAGCGCCCTCCGCCAAGGGTAACAGCGTTGTGGAGGGAGGCCCTTCGTGCAGCAGGTCTCCCACCAGCAAACGCACCGAACTACGCCGCAGCGGAACCTCTGCGAGGTCTCCATCCCATTCGCCGCCCCCCTTGATCTCATGAGTCCACCGCCCCGTAACGATGTCCTCCGCCGCGATCGGCACCGGATGCCCGACACCAACTTTCCAGAATCGCCCAGAGGCCTGCGAGCGCGCCACAGCAAACGCGACAAAGGCAACGAGTTCCAACGATCGGCGAGCCTTGTCAGGGTCGAAATACATCGAGGAGCTGCAATCGATAATCACATCGACGAGCGGCTGCACCTCTTCGCGGAACAACTTCATGGTATAGGTGCCCGTCCGTCCGTATGCCTGCCAATTGATATGCCGGACATCATCACCCGGAAGATAATTACGCTGGTCGTGAAAATCGATTGAGCTACCGGTTCCGAGTCCGGCCACGTCACCACCCTGCCGCCCGGCCTTGTCACGCAAGTCCGGCAACCCGAAAACCTGCGCTGCCGCCTGTCCTGCGGCGATGGCAGCATCTGCCAACTCGCTGTCCTGTTGCGCAATCATTTGTCCATTTCAGCAGGATTCCGATTCTTCTCAACACTGGCCTCCCGGCGTTCCGCGCGGATCTCCGCGTTGAGCGCGCGCATCTGTGCAAACAGCGGCCTGCCCCGCCAGAACAACAGCAGGTATGCCAACGCGAGGTGCCACCCTCCCACCACGCTGACCCAGAATACCTCTGTGGAATCATCGATGTATTCGCCCAGAAAAGCACCCGCATGCGGTGCGAAAATCGAGCCGATAATGATATAACCTTCCACCCTGCTCACACTGCTCAACAAGCCGAGAACCGCCACGATACAGACGCAGATCAGATGCACGATGAGGTAATCCCGAAACGGCTTACGGCGCTGCCTCAGAAAGGTGGCTACCAGCGCGGCTGGCATGATCACGATAGAAGACGCCGTGAGAAAAAACGCGATCTGATCTCCTGGCGTGGCAGCAATGCCAAGCACTGCCAGCGCAAAAATCATCAGCAGAATGAACGAAAACAACGCGCCGGTGTGCCATCCCGGAGCCAGAAAATACGCAGCCGAAGCTGCGCGGCGGGCATGAAAAGGAACCAACAGCGACCGCATGACCGCCGGCAGATCCGTCAAGGCATCAATCACGGCGAGAGCCACCGTATACATCGCAAGCTGGGCCCAGGCCTCGACAGGCGTTATCTTTAGTGCGGTCATCACCGCCAAAATCCCGGCCATGCCAAGCGAGATCAGCCTGCGACGCGTGGTGTGATTGCAGGCCGACGGGGCCAGCCGGCCGGCACCGATCTCGAGAAAAAAATAAATGAGATACGTTCCGTAAACGACCACCACCGGCAACGCCTTCAGCAACGGCTTGATATCAGAACCAAATGCAAACGGGGAACTGCCGGAGATCCCAAGGGACATGCGCATGAAGATGCCGAATCCCTGGAAAATGAGAAAACCAAGGATCAAAAAACCAAAAATGCCGAAACCCTTACGGGCTTTTTTTCCTCCGCTGGCTGACAAGCAGACGGTCACTGCAGACAACACCGCCGAAGCAAAAAACAGTAGCGCGATATAAAACAGCTCATGGAGCACATCCACTCCACCGAGAAAATAATGAATAAAGACGTATGGCAGGATCGCCACAATGGCCAGAAAGCTCTGCGCCACCAATGCGGCCCACTTTCCAGCAACGATCCGCAGCGCCTGAAGACGGGTCAGCACAAGCAGATCGAGCGTGTTTTCTCCGGTCTCCCCGCTGATCGCCTGGAATCCCTTGAACGGAATCAACCCACCCACTGCGAGCGTCAGGATAAACCAGAAAATTCCTCGCACGGGTGACTGGACACTGGAATTACTCAGGCTCATCCACGTGATAATCACCATGGCGATCTGGATGAGGATGAACAGGCCGGTGAACGTGCGGGTCCGCAAGCCCTGGCGCAATTCCTTGACGATCATTGGACTGAGCCAGTCGGCAAAATCCCCGCCATCGGTATTTCGTTGGTCCCGCATCACTGCTGCTCCCATGTTCACGCTCATGAGCCACTTCCTCCCAGGTTCTCCTGGCCACCGAGATCTCCGTCACCCGTGGCTTTTTTTCCGGGCGGGGGTGGAACAATCCCACCCTTGCCGACGATGTCGACAAAGGCGTCCTCCAACCTTCTTTCCTGCCTGCGAAACCCGGTCACCTCAATCCCATCGAGCACCAACTGTCGGAGCACCGCCGCCATCACCGCCCGGTCGGTGGAGGAGACCTCGAGGCGTCCCCCATTTTTCGTAAAATCGACAAACGAGACATCCGGATTCATGTCCGCCCAGCTCTGCAGCACATGCGGATCGCCCAGAACCTGCACATCGATCACCGTAGCCTCGCCACCGTGGTGGCCCTCGGTCAAGTCTTCGGCCTGGCCGTGGTGAATGATCCTTCCCCTGTTGATGAACAGGAGGCTGTCGCACATCTCGCCGAGCTCCGAGAGAATATGGGAGCTGATCAAGACCGTTTTGCCCTCCTCTGCCAGCAACCGGATCAGGTTCTTCAGATCGATCCTGGCACGCGGATCCAGGCCCGCCGCCGGCTCATCCATGATCAGGATCTCGGGATCGTGAATCAGCGCCCGACCCAGGCACAAGCGCTGCCCCATCCCCTTGGAAAGCTTGTCGATGTAGCGGTCGGCGATCTCATGCAACTCGGTGAAATCGATCACATCCGCCACCCGCGAGCGCCGCTCCGCTCCCCGGTAACCATAGGCCCTGGCGAAGAAATCAAGATATTCCCTGCCGGTCATGTCCGAATAGGTGCCAAAATCATCGGGCATCCAACCGAGCAGGCTGCGCACCTCATTGGGATACTGCATCACGTCATATCCCCCGATTCGGGCAATACCGGAACTGGGGTGGTCAAGGGTGGCAAGAATACGCATGGTCGTGGTCTTGCCGGCGCCATTTTCGCCGACAAAGCCCACCACATGACCGGCAGGCACGCTGAAACTCGCCCGGTCCACCGCGGTAACCTTGCCGAACTGCTGGCAGAGTTCCTGTGCCTCGATCGCCATCGGTCGCGCGCTTTCTGATTGCTTGCTGCTTACCATGCTGGTTACCCGTTTCAACTTTCCTCCTCCTGCCCAGGATCCGTGTGTTCGCCACCTGTCACGACCGGACCGAAGAGAAAGGTGGAGGTCTTGCGCCAACGAATCGCATCCGTGAAGGCAAGCTCCATTCCGGTTTCATCCGCGACAGCATAGAAATACCCGCGCCGCAGGGGCAATTCCCTGAGATCACGCGCCAGCCCATGAGATGCACAGACCAAGGCCTCCTTGTCACGCCATTGTTTGATCTCTGAGCGACTCGAGGGCACCAGGGTGACCCGCTGCCCGGTGGAAGACTCCGCATTTGCAGAGCGCCAGAAACTACCATCCATGGCCACGTAGAAAACTCGACCGGTCGGGAACCCAAGTCCTGAGACAAGCGCCGGCTCATCCTCACTGCCCGCCAATTCGAATCGCGCTCGCGAGGGCACTACCACCTGGGAGGCGAACCCATGGCGGCTGCGGCTCTTCAGCCAATCTCCCTGAAACCGCCCCGTTTCCGAAACGTCAAAGTTCGCCGATTCTCCGCGACTTCCAGTGATGCGCGCCCACCGACTCCGAGCCAACGCCACCGGCAGATGCACCGTGGGATGTTCTTCAGAAAAAGAGCTGTCGATCAAGAGGCCGGTAGCCAGCAGCGACTGCTGGTTGACATACACCTTGCGCCCTCCCTTGCCCGGCTGCAGTTCCAGCGCCACGAATCGGCAACCCTCCCCTCCGGTGCCATCAATGACGAGGATCAGAAGACCCAGCACCAGGCTGGAAATCAAGGCAATGATCGGAGTGGTGACAAACAGCCGATGGCGCCGCTGTTTGCCGGCAAGCAGGAACAAGTTCACCGGCCCCATCAGGACACTGAAAACAAGGAGCAAGCCCATCCAGGCGGGTGAGTGAAATGTCCGCGGGGGCATTTGCTCAGACAACTGCCAGCTCCCTTTGAAATCAGCGAACAATTCCCTGCCCCAATTGCGAACGACCGCTCGCGTCACCGAGACACACACCGCCTCCGCATCAACGATCTCATTCTTTACAGGAAAAAGCCGCACCCGCCCCAGCCCGAATGCGCGCTGCCCGTCATCTGACTTCTCCCCCTCGGCTCGAAACCCGAGTTCATCGAGCGTCACGCTGTCTGCTGGAGCATACACATCCAGGGTCCCGCCAAGACGAATCCAGTCGCCCACGGCAACACGCTGTCGCACAGAAAATCTGGTCCACTCCGCGTGCGTCAACAACAGCACATCGAGCCCCGCCAGCGCACGCCAATCGCTCGGAAGCCTTTCGGGTTCGACCACCACACCAAAGTCGCGGGCGAACGTAAAGCGCTTTTCAGATCTCTTCTTCAGTTCCTCGAGGGTCCGACTGGCCAGCTTGCTGCTGATGGCGATCGACGGCCACTGGGGCGTCGCCTGCCTCGAGTCAAAATGGGGATACTGCACGTATGAAGAGCCGGAAAACTGGTTGCGCAGAGACCCCGAGCGATAATGAGAATCGACGAGCGTGGGCGGGATCGGAACGAGAATGTCCCTCTCGACCTCTGCCTCCGGGGGGCAGGATACCTCGATACTCAGGCGTGCTTGTAAACCGCCACTGCCATGGCTGGAGCCTTTTGCGTCCGCGTCCAGAAGAAACCTCCGAGTCCGCCCGGAGGCATTCTTCACATGAACATGCACCGGCATGAAACCGTGCAGGGGAATTCCGTCAAAGGCACTGGTCACCTCCGCCTCGACCCCGGGAAGATTCTCCGGAGCCAGCACATGGACGACGCCTCCGCTCGCAACAACAGTGCGTGCCGTCACCGTGTACTCAACCAGCAGAAGAACCACCAACAAGAGATTGGGAATCCGGCGCTGGCAACATTGACTCAACATCGTGGACGAAAAAAAATATTCAGAGAGAGCAGTCTACTGCAGCGACCACGGCACATCTCATTTTTCCGTCAGTACCGACGGCGTAGCAAGTTCCTGCTCCGGCACCTCCGCAAGGATCGCAGAGATGACATCGGCCGTCACCCTGCCGGTGGCCCGTGCACTGAAATCGAGGATCACCCGGTGACAGAGTACCGGTGCGGCCAGCGCCCGGACGTCCTCGAAGCTGGCATTGCGCCTGCCAAGCAACAAAGCGCGGGCTCGAGCAGCAGCAGCCAGACCGATAGCGGCCCGCGGGCTGGCGCCGAACCTGACACCTTCCGCCGCATTGCTGCGGCCGTGGTGCGTGGCATCGACGATGCGCGCGATGTAATTGGCCACCACCGGGGGCATGTAGATACGCCGGGCCAGCGCGATCAGTTCGCCCAGCTCCGCGCCGTCCATCACCGCCGCCACTTCCGGCTCCTGCCCGGCGGAACGACCGGCAATGATCCGCTCCAGGGTCTTTACCTCATTACGTTCAACCTGCACTTTGAACAGGAAACGATCGAGCTGCGCCTCGGGAAGCGGGTAGGTTCCTTCCAGGTCAACGGGGTTCTGCGTGGCCAGTACAAAAAACGGATCAGGCAGCTCATGTCCCTCTCCCAATACCGTGACACGACGCTCCTGCATCGCCTCCAGCAATGCCGATTGCGTCTTGGGAGAAGCCCGGTTGATCTCGTCCGCCAGCACCAGGCTGGCGAATAACGGACCGGGATGAAACACGAACTTGCGCTGCCCGTCCCGTTCCTCCAGCATCGGGTTGCCGGTGATGTCACCGGGGAGCAGGTCCGGCGTGAACTGCACACGGCTGAAGGGCAGGTGAAAACATCGTGAAAGTCCCTTGACCAGCTCGGTCTTGCCCAGGCCGGGAAGGCCCTCGAGCAGGATATGCCCCTTGGCCAGCACGCCTGTCAGGACCAGGTCGATCAGTTCCTCCTGGTCAAAGAGCACCGCGCCAAGTGCCTCACGCAGGCTGGCGATCTTCACGGCAGCTGCGCCGATTTCGTCCTCGCCGGGATAGCTGCCGGAATCGGCAGTCTCTGTCTGGGGTTCCTTTTCCATAGCTTTAAGAATCAACGCGATTGTGAGAAAAAATAGATGAAAATATGCGCCGGGTTCACTGGAAATACGTTTCAAGTACTATCTGTTCATCGGGGAGGTAGCGCTCTTTCCAGACCCGCGCGCCCCCTGCGCCCGCCGACCGGACAGCGCCTCCAGCCCGCGATCCTCCATCATCGATCGCCTCGGGATCCCGGCGCAACTGCGTCTCCCCGACGATATCCCCCGGGAGCGCCTGCGACATATCGGTGTTGGAAACACCCTCGAGCTGGTCGGTTCCAAGATCATTGACATCCCGCGACAGGGTCATGGGTGCCTCGCCGGGGCCGCGATTTATTTTGCTGCCGGAACCCGACTGCTCCTCGCGTTCTCCCAGCGCCATCATCATTTCCATTTGCGCGTCATCGTTCCAATTACCGGGAGCCTGACCGGCCCCCCCTGATCCACAGCCTTTTCAGCTGCCGGACGCCTTGCGCAGGCGCTCGCGAAGCTCCTCGAGGGCCTGCGGGTCGAGTTGCTGGAGTTGTGAAGGATCGAGCTGCGCAAGCTGCGCCATGAGTTCCGGGTCCAGCCTCAGCGCGGAAGCTTTCAACCTTTCGGCGGCCTCCTGATACTGCTCGGCAAGCTGCTTGCGAAATCCGTCCTCGGCAGCCCCGGTGCCCGCCGACTGCAGGGCGGCTAGGGCCTGTTCTGCTGTCTCCAGGTCGAGCCCCATCGATTCGATGGTCTGCCCCAGGGCTTCCTTGAGCGAGTCTCCCGCCTCGAGGCTGTGGTGGGAAAACCACTCGGCTTCCGGCCGGTCGCGCAGCTGTTCGATTCGCTCGCGCACTTGCTGTGCAGATTCAGGATCAACGACCTCTTCTTCTTCGAGTGTTTCCAACCAATCCTCCATCTGCCCCCATGCCGCCGGTTCCTCGGTCCCGATTGCCATCTTGGCATGCGATCCCAGCGGCACTACAAGCGAGGCAGCCAGCACACCCAGCGCCAGCAGGCCAGGTAATACTGCCCGAGTCAGCCGCCAACGAAACCCAGCCGGAGCGGTCCCGAGCCTGTCCATTCCAGCCGGCCACTCCCCGACGCCGGCGAGCGCGCAGGAAAGCGCTCCCTCCAACCCGAGTTTCATCTCAAGGCGTATTAGCCCTTCCTCCCAGGAAACAAACCTGTGCCGTGCCATCAGCCAGGCAACCAGGCAGCCGAGCAGCACGGTGGCCGCGACAAGCATCACTGCTGATCCTCGAGCCGGCGCCGGCTCCCAACCCTGCGAACGCAGCAGGAGAATTCCGCAGGCCGCGACCAGGCAGGCAGGAACCGCGATCTGCATGAACCGTTGCACCAACCAGCCGAAATTGACCTGCCACGCCAATTTCTTCGCCTCCCGCAGCCAGAACTGTTCACCACTAATCACGCCATCTATCCAATCACCATACACCCAGCCCGTCCATCCCGCACCTCATGTCACGTTTGCATCGTCGGATGCAAGGTATGCCAGCAATTTCTGCATGGCCGTCGCCCGGTGGCTGATGGCATTTTTCAACTCCTCGCCCAGCGTTCCGAAGGTCTCGGGGTAACCCTCAGGCCGAAACACCGGGTCATAGCCAAACCCACCATCGCCGGATTCGTGATCGAGGATTTCTCCCTCACAGGAGCCATCGAAAACCAGCGGCTCCTCGGCATCCGGATGACACCACACGAGGACACAGCGAAACCGCGCCGCCCATGGATGCTGATCTGCATGATCCGCCGCCAGCCTGCGCAAAAGCAGGCGACGATTGTCCGCGTCGGTGGCATTGGCTCCCGCATAGCGCGCCGAGAAGATTCCCGGAGCTCCTCCCAGGGTGTCAACTTCCAAACCGGAGTCGTCTGCCAGCACATGGCAACCCGGAAATCTTCGAGCCGCAGCACGGGCCTTGATCAGGGCGTTCGCCGTGAAACTGTCGCCATTCTCGACCGGGAGCTCATGGGCCGGGACCGCGGAAAGGTCACTGACCAAGAAGCGGTCTCCCAGAAAAGCCCGGAATTCAGCAGTCTTGTGGGCATTGCCCGTGGCGATGACGAGTTTTTGCATGCTCCACCGGTAGCTGCCGGGAATCTACTTTCCCAGCAGATCTTTTCCGCTAGGTTCCCGCCACCATGAGCGAACGGCGCAAGCAGTTTCCTTTCCACGATTTCGAACCCCGATGGCAGGCATACTGGGAGAAACACGGCACGTTCCGGACACCAAACCCGGAGGACCCGGATTTCGACCCCGAGCGCCCGAAATACTACGTGCTCGATATGTTCCCCTATCCGAGCGGTGCCGGCCTGCACGTCGGCCACCCGGAAGGCTACACGGCCACCGACATCATGGCACGCTACCGACGGATGAACGGTTTCAATGTGCTGCACCCGATGGGGTGGGATGCCTTCGGCCTGCCCGCCGAGCAGCATGCCATCAAAACCGGCGAGCACCCGCGCATCAACACCGAGCAGAACATCAACAATTTCCGCCGCCAACTCAAGCGCCTCGGCTTCTCCTACGACTGGGAGCGGGAGATCAACACCACTGACCCGACCTACGTGCGCTGGACCCAGTGGATTTTCCTGCAACTCTACCACAGCTACTACGACACCGAGGCGCGCCAGGCCAGGCCGGTGGCCGAACTGGAGGCAAAAGGGTGGTCGCGGGAACAGATCGACGCCGTGCGCCTGGCCTACGTCGATGAAGTGCCGGTCAACTGGTCGCCAGACCTCGGCACCGTGCTGGCCAACGAGGAAGTCGAAGAATGGCGTTCCAAGGGCCACACCGTGGAGCGCCGACCACTCAAGCAGTGGATGCTGCGCATCACCGCCTACGCCGATCGCCTGATCAATGAGCTTGAAGGGCTCGACTGGCCGGAGGGAATCAAGCTCCACCAGCGCAACTGGATCGGGCGCTCGGAGGGCGCCGAGGCCGATTTCACCATCGGGGAAGAGAAAGTCACCGTGTTTACCACCCGGCCGGACACCCTTTTCGGGGCCACCTACATGGTGCTTTCTCCCGAGCACCCGCTGGTCGACCGCATCACCACTGCTGAACGGCGGCAGGCGGTGGAGGCCTATCGCACCAAGGTTGGCAGCAGGTCGGACCTCGAGCGTACCGAACTCAACAAAGAGAAAACCGGGGAGCAGACCGGCGCGGTGGCGATCAATCCCATGACCGGTGGTGAGATCCCGGTCTGGATCGCCGACTACGTGCTCATGTCTTACGGCACCGGGGCCATCATGGCGGTTCCCGCCCACGACGAGCGGGATCTCGAATTCGCCACCAAGTTCGAGCTACCGGTCATCCAGGTGGTGGAACCGCCTGCCGGCGAGGACTGGCGCGGATTCACCGGTGAGGGCACGGCGATCAACAGCGGCTTGCTCGATGGCCTGCCCACCGCCGAGGCCAAGGCACGGGCGACGCAATGGCTGGAGGAGCGCGAATTGGGGCGCAAAACGATCAATTTCAAGCTGCGCGACTGGCTGTTCTCGCGCCAGCGCTACTGGGGAGAGCCCTTCCCCATCGAGTGGGACGCCTCCGGCCGACACCGTGCAATCCCGGAAGAGGAGCTGCCGCTGCTCGCGCCGGAACTCGATGATTACAAGCCAAGCGGCTCTCCCGAACCGCTGCTCTCGAAGGCCATCGACTGGGTCGACCGGGGCGACGGTGTGCGCCGGGAAACCAATACCATGCCGCAATGGGCCGGCTCGTGCTGGTACTATCTGCGTTACTGTGATGCGGCCAACCCGGGGGCTCCCATCTCGACCGAGGCGGAGCGCTACTGGATGGGCGGAGATGGCGACGGCGGGGTCGATCTCTACGTCGGCGGCACCGAGCACGCCGTGCTCCATCTGCTCTACGCGCGCTTCTGGCACAAGGTGCTCTATGACCTCGGCCACCTGTCGAAACCCGAGCCCTTCCAGCGGCTGGTCAACCAGGGACTGATCATGGGCGAGGACGGCCAGAAGATGTCCAAGTCGCGCGGTAACGTGGTCAACCCGGACGATGTGGTCGACGAATATGGCGCTGATGCACTGCGCCTCTACGAGATGTTCATGGGGCCACTGGAGCAGGTCAAGCCGTGGAGCATGAAGGGGGTCGAGGGCGTCTACCGCTTCCTCGCGCGGGTCTGGCGAGTGGTGATGGAAGAACAGAAAGACGGCAGCTTCAGGCTCGCGGCCAAGATCGACGCGAGCGATCCCTCCAAGGACCTGCTGCGCTGCCTGCACCAGACTATCGAGAAAGTTACTTCCGACACCGAGAAGATGAGTTTCAACACAGCAATCAGCCAGATGATGGTCTACACCAATGCGCTGACCCAGGAGCAGCGCGTCCCCGCCGCCGCCATCGTTCCGTTCCTCGCCCTGCTCAGTCCCTACGCACCGCACATGGCGGAAGAACTCTACCAGGTAATCCGCGAGAAGTTTCCTGCCGAAGCTCCCGCCACTCTGGCAAGTGATCTCGACTGGCCGGTGCACGATCCCGCCATGCTGGTCGAGGACGAGATCGAGCTGGTCGTACAGGTCAACGGCAAGGTCCGCGACCGGATCCGCGTGGCCCGCGACCTAGAGAAAGAAGCCATCGAGCAAGCCGCTGTCACCTCACCCAAGGTGGCCGCCCACCTCGAGGGCTTGACGATCCGCAAGGTCATCGTGGTACCCGGCCGCCTGATCAACGTGGTGGCCAACTGAAAAGCGCCGGGCAAGCCGCCATGACCTGCGCGCCCATGGGGGGGGACTGTAAGCTGTCGAACGATTCAACCACCATGGTCGCTGCCGAGCAGTTCGGTGATTTCACTACTGGAGAGAAGTCGCACGGCCGACATCGCGGGCAGCCCGGCGGCAAGGATCTCGCGCGCCGTCTCGGTGGCGGCATACTCCGTCCTGCGAAATTCCACCTGTCTCTCAGCGGGATCCCACAGGACCCAGGTTGCACGCCGATCCTCGGCCTGCCTCGGCTGGCCGACCGATCCACAGGTCAGCGCGCAAGCAAGGCCTTCCGGGACGGTGAATCGATCCCCCGGCGGATCGGCAATCTGCTCAGTCCCCTTGGGATCTGCAAACACGGCCAGCTGGTGGGTATGGCCGAAGAACCCCATGCCAGGGCCCTTGTCTCGCAGAAGCTCGATGGTGGCAAGCGCTGAGCTGTCATCCATCAGGTAGCGCCACTCGAACGGGTCATGCAGGCTCGCGTGACAGACAATGCCACCCTCGATCTGCAACAACATCGGCCGGGAGCCAAGCCATGCGCGCGCTTCCTCGTCCAGTTGTTCAAGAGCATGTACCACGCCGGCCCAGACCGGATTCTCCCGCCAAGTCGCGGGCAGGATTCCAGTGCCCTGCCTCGCCAGCATGTTCAGGTAATGATCGTGGTTGCCCAGCACGCATCGTCCGCCCCTCTCGCGCACCAGGGCGACACACTCAGCCGGGCGCGCTCCGTAACCCACAATGTCACCACCGAAAACAACGTCCCCGATGTCCAGCGTATCGAGTTCGGCCAATACCGCCTGCAAGGCGATCAGATTGCCATGCACATCGGTAAGAATCGCCGTTTTTGCCATGAGAACCTTCGCTGATTGACCGGCCGGCGCCGCGAGCAACTCTCCCCCGAGATCGCTTCCCGGCAAACTGAACCCGTCATCTCATCCGAAACGAAGGACTCAAACGACCCGCGCGCCGCTCTTCCACCCGGCACACTGGTTTCGCCGACAGAGATTCGTCGTCCGACCGCTCACCCCGTCGCCCACGTGCCTAGTGCGCCTTGCAGAAATCCTCGAAGCGATTGAGCCCCTCATTGAGCACATCGAGACCGGTGGTATAACTGATCCGCACCGTGTCGTCACAACCAAACGCAATGCCCGGTATGACGGCAACCTGATACCGACTCAGGAGTTTCTCCGCCAGGTTAACCGACTTGAGCCCCGTCCTGCTCATGTTCACCAGGCAGTAAAACGCCCCGAATGGTTGAATCGTGGAGACGTTGGAAATCTGGGCGAGCCGACCATGGACGAAATTGCGCCGCACCTCATACTCTTCGCGCATGTCACTGATCACGCTCTGATCGCCGGTCAACGCGGCAATACCCCCATACTGCGCAAACGTGGTCGCATTGGAGGTCGTATGGCTCTGGATACTGGCGATCGCGTCGGCCACGGGTTGCGGTGCAGCCGTGTAGCCCAATCTCCAACCCGTCATGGCGTAAGCCTTCGAAAAGCCGTTCACCGTGACAGTCAAGTTGTAGAGGTCATCGCTGAGAGAAGCGATACTGATGTGCTTGGCATCGTCGTAGATCAGTTTCTCATAAATCTCATCGGAGAGGATGATGATGTCCTCGGATGTCGCCACTTCCCCGATGGCGCGCAATTCCTCTTCCGAATAGACTGCGCCGGTCGGGTTCGAGGGGCTGTTGAGAATGACCATCTTGGTCCGCGGTGACATGGCATCCTCGAACTCCTCGGCGGTCAGTTTCCAGTCATTGTCCTGACGGGTCTCGACGATAACCGGAACTCCTCCCGCGATGCGCACCATCTCCGGGTAGCTCACCCAGTAGGGCGAGGGAATGATCACCTCGTCGCCCGGTTCACAGACTGCTTGGATGGCATTCATGCAGGAATGCTTGGCCCCGCAATTGACACTGATCTGCGAGACTTCGTAGCGCAGACCGTTGTCATCCCGAAATTTTTCCGAAATCGCCTCGCGCAAGGCCGGCAAGCCGGAACTCGCGGTATAACGGGTTTGCCCATCCACCAGGGCCTTGATCGCCGCGTCCTTGATATGTTCGGGAGTGTCGCGGTCGGGCTCACCTCCTGCAAGGCCGCAGATATCGACTCCTTCAGCCATGAGGCGCTTGGCTTCAGCAGTAATGGAGAGGGTGAGCGAGGGGGTGAGTTCAGCAATATGAGAGGCTACAAGATCCATGTTTTTCAATTACGTAGTTGATAAAGTGAAAGTCTCGCAGTGGCGCCACCACTGGCGCTGAAACAACCGCGGAACCGGCAGGCATGCGCTGCGCCGGGCACCCAACGACCAACCTTGAGCCGCTGCTGCCCGGAGGAGATAAAAACGCCGCCATCGACGACACTACACTCCCACGCCGGAGAGTCCGCCACTTCGCTTTCGAGTGCGGGGTGATGATTGCCCTTTCGAGATCACCGTCCATCGCTGGGAGCCGCTCGCACCGATTGTCGGTCTGAGCGGGTTCGCTCCATAGGCGTTGATCTTCTGCCTTTCAAGCAAAATACGTCGGGAATCTTCCTGTTTTTAAGAGGCATCCAAAAACAGATCCAAGACCCCGCCGATACCCGGGAGTGGAGCGGGTGACGAGATTCGAACTCGCGACATCTTCCTTGGCAAGGAAGTGCTCTACCACTGAGCTACACCCGCATTGTATCCCGACGTGTGATCGAGATCCTGAATCTGCCCATGACGAGATGGGAATCAAGCGGAAATACTGCAACACTTGATCTTGCGGTCCGCGCCGGTTACCAGAGAAGAGCCGCAAAACCGATAGAACCTTTTTCAAGCAGCAAGCACATGTCCGATATCGAAACAACCATGCATCGCCTGAAGCGGGGCACCGTCCAGATCTTAAGCGAGGATGAGCTCAGGAAAAAACTCTCGGCAGGCAGGCCGCTGCGCATCAAACTGGGAGTGGATCCGACCTCACCGGATCTTCACCTCGGCCATGCCGTCCAGCTCATGAAGCTGCGCCAGTTTCAGGAGCTCGGCCACGACATCGTGCTGATTATCGGGGATTTCACGGCGCAGATCGGTGACCCCTCCGGCCGCAATTCAACTCGTCCGCCACTCAGCCACGAGGCGGTGCTGGAAAATGCCAAAACGTACATGGAGCAGGCGTTCATTGTCCTCGACCGCGAGAAAACCGAGGTGGTGCACAATGGCGACTGGTTCAACTCGATGAGCTTCTCCGAGGTAATCCGCCTCAACGGACGCGTGACCCTGCAGCAGATGCTGCAGAGAGAAGACTTCCGCAACCGCATAGACGCTGGAGAGGAAGTGCGTTTGCACGAAATTCAGTATCCCATCGTGCAGGGCTGGGACTCGGTCATGGTGCGTGCGGACGTCGAAATCGGCGGCAGCGACCAGCTCTTTAACATTCTCGTCGGCCGCGATCTCCAGAGAGCGGAGGGCATGGAGCAGCAGGTGGTCATGACATTGCCGCTCCTGGAGGGGCTCGATGGAATTCGCAAAATGTCCAAAAGCTACGACAACTACGTCGGACTCACCGATTCCCCGCAGGACATGTTCGGAAAACTCATGAGTATTTCCGATGAACTGATGCCGCGCTACTACGACCTCTGCCTACAGCGGGAAATGCCGGCCGGAATCCACCCGCTGGAAGCGAAAAAAATGCTCGCCGCCGGTATCGTCGAAATCTACCATGAGGCGGATGCTGCCAACGAGGCGCTCGGTTGGTGGGAAAGTCGCAGCCAAGACCTCGCATCTGTATCCCACCCGACTTTTCAGATCGATGAGCGCCGGGACCTCGCAGGTGTCTGCCAGGCAGCCTTCGCATCCCTCGGCCAGAACAGGTCGGGAAGCGAGGTGCGTCGACTCATCCAGCAGGGCAGCATCCAGCTCGACGGCACCAAGATCAACGACCCGAAGTGCGAGCCCGACTGGCAACAGGATCAGATCCTGAAACTGGACAAAAAACGAGCGGTGAGAATCGCTTTTGAATCGCCTGTGGATCCGGGCAGTTGAACCGCACAGATAAACGACAGCGCAGCTGTCAGTCACCAGCGACTCCCGTCGCAACCTGCCGGAAGGCCGCACGAACCGAGAACTGAACACACGCCGATACGAGGTTGATGCGGCCGCCGATATCGGGCACCTTTCCCGGATAGTGGTCGGGCCACCCGATCATCACCTGACGAAAGACGCACCCGATTCTCTGCCATGTCCCACGCATCTGAAAACCGCTGGCGAGGGCTGCGCCCGGAAGCTGCCGAAGTTCTCGAGACACGCGATTATGACGTTCCCGAACTCGGCGAGCGACTCGCGACAACCGGGGTGCAGGTCGGCGAACTCTTCGACAAGGAAAAAGATCTCGCCGGCGTCTGGATCCCAGGCATTCGGTTACTGCCTCGAAAAATCTACCAACAACCTCATCGGGGCTATTTCGGAGAATTCGCCCGAGAGGAAGAGGGAACGTTGAGGGAAATCGGCATGTGGCCACGGCAATGGGCCAGCGCCACCATGACTGCCGGCTCCGCGAAAGGCTTTCACATCCACCCGCCCTTCATTCCGGAAGGAGAACAGCCTGCCGCCTGGATGCGCACACTGTTCATCGAGGAACCCGAAAATTTCGCCCTGCGTCCCTACGACAAGGAGCAGTGGGATGCCATGTTCTTCGTTCATGGTCGTCTCGAAATGCTGCTCATTGATGAACGTGCCGGCATGGAACGAAGAACCATGCGCCTGCGGATCGACGGAGACAACCTGCCCGGGCCCCACAATGCCGGAATCATTATTCCACCCGGTGTGGCGCATGCGTTGAGAAGCGCCGACTCCAGCGACCTGATCATGGTCTACGGTACATCGATCCGCTTCAATCCGGAATTCGAGGGCCGGATCGAAAGTGCCATCGAGTCCGCTCCCCTGCCGCCCGAGTGGGAGGCGTATTTCCACGATCGCTGATCGCCTGCAGGCGGTGATTTTTTCCGGCCTCGGTTCCGTCTCAGACTGCCGGAGGCACCTCATCCGCGCAAGTCGACGAGGAGCGCTCGAATTCCTTGAGCCGCGCGGCGACCGGCTGCGGCACAATAGCGACAATGTCGACCCCGTCCTGTCGATACTCCTCATGGATCACCTTGCCGTCGCGATGCAGCGAGGCCACCAGATCCATTCGATCGAGCGGAAGAAACAGCTCCATGCGCTGCACCCGCGTCAACAGCATTTCATTCATTCGATGCAGCAGCTCGCCCACACCGGTACCTTCCAGCACCGAGATCAATGCCGCCGCTTCACCGAACTGCTCGCGCAGCCGATGTTCCTGCTGCTCGTCATCAATCAAATCGATCTTGTTGAGCACGATGATGACCGGCTTCTCTTCCGAGCCCAGTTCCGCGAGCACCTTCCTTGTCGTTTCGTAGTGCTCGAACACATCCGGGGAACTGGCGTCCAGGATATGCAGAAGAAAATCGGCCAACACCGCCTCTTCCAGCGTTGCCTTGAAGGCCTCGACCAGTCCATGTGGAAGGCGGCGCACGAACCCGACCGTGTCGGTCAACAGCAGTGGCTGCCCGTCCGGAAGCGCGACGCGTCGGGTGGTCGGATCAAGCGTGGCGAACAGTTTGTCCTGAGCCAACACCTCACTGCCGGAAAGAGCATTGAGCAACGATGACTTTCCCGCGTTGGTATATCCAACGATGGCGGCGTGGGGAACAGCGGATTGTCGCCTGCCCTTGCGTTCGGTGTCGCGCTGCTTGCGGACGACAGCCAGTTCCTCGCGCATTCGATCCATGCGCTTGCGCGCCAATCGACGATCGATTTCCACCTGCTTTTCTCCCTCGCCACGAGTGGCGCCACCACTGCGTCCGCCGCCGCCGCCGCCCGCCTGCCTGTCGAGGTGTCCCCACATCCGCGCCAGCCGGGGCAGGGAATATTCCATGCGAGCCAACTGCACCTGCAGGCGCGCTTCCTTAGTTCGCGCGCGCATGTTGAAAATATCCAGAATTACTTCCTGGCGATCAATCACCAGGATACCCGACTCTTCCTCCCATGCCCGCTGCTGCAGGGGTAGCAACTCGTTGTCGAACACGATGCAGTCGCAATCCAGTTGGGCGGCATGCGCCATCACCTCGCGCGCCTTCCCGCTTCCCATCAGAAAGCGCTTGTTCGGATCGCGAGCGAAAATCAGCAAACTGTCCACGATGCCGATTTCCAGGGTCTCGACCAATTCATGCAATTCTTCGAGCAGGCTTGCGGCCTCCGCCTCATCGCGTCGATCAAGATAGACTCCGACCAACAACGCGCGCTCGACGAGTTGCGGCCTCTCCCTGACCTCGAACATTGATTCACTCATTCTGGAAAGAGACTGTAGGCTGGGGTCAGGAAAATGCGTAAGGGAAGCGATCGAGCCAATCGATCGGCGGGCGAGTCGGCCGGTTGCCCGGTATGCAGATCGTGGCCATCCGCTGGCGACAGGTGACCAGCAGCAGATCGTCTTGCGGACGCACAATGCGAAATCCGACCCAGAAACGCAGTTTCTCAACGCTCTCCAGCCAGCCCTCAACCAGCAGGTGGTCACCGAGGCGGGCCGGTTGCCGGTAATCGACCTCGGTTCGCAACACCACCGTGTACTCGCCCCGCTGCGCCATTTCCCTCACCGGGAGACCGATCTCGGCGCCGAGGTGCGTGCGCGCCGCCTCGATGATCCGCAGGTAGGCAAGGTTGTGTACCACCGCGCCAGCATCGGTATCGAAGAACATGACCTCATACTCCATGTGAATGATCGGCTCTGGCATCGGGCTCGTGTGCATCGTAGCGTGCACCGTGGCACGGCCTGCACCTTTTCTCAATCTGCCAGAACCTTCACCGTCGACACGACGCGGGAATGGTTTCATGCTTGCCATCATGACCAGGCATCAGCGTGCATCCCGAATCCTCTCCGCGCTGCTTGTCATGCTGTTGCTCGCGGCGGGGGAAGCCCGCCTGTCTGCCTACCAGGAACCGAAAACGGCCAACATCCGATTCAATCCGGCCGGCATTGTACTCGACCCGCCAATGGCGGATCGCCTGCCCGTCCTGCTAATCGGGCTGGCCACTGACTACCCGCAGGTGAGCGACCGCCAGAAAGCCGCCGCCCTGGCGATCACCATGGCGCTCCATCCCGACAGCATGGCTGCCCAGGCAGCCAACCGGGACCTCGCAAATGGCGTTAAGCCCGACGGCATGAACCTTGCAATTTCCCTGTCCGAAGCCATTGCGGAGCTGCGAACCTGCGCCGTAAAAATTCATGAAGAGGCACTCTCAGAAGACGAGAGGGCCCTCGGTCTGTGTCTCATGGCAGTCCACCTGATCTTCCAGCCGAAGCACAATCCTGATCCGGGTGACAAACTGCCACTGTCTCGTGAAGAGGGGGAAAAACTGCTGAAACCCGTGCTCTCAGGATCCTGAAATTCATCACTCGCATCAGTATGGCAGCACGGCAGCTTCGATTGTCGGAAAGCACCGTAGGGTCGTTGAAACAATGCCGAAATTCGTCACGCTAGGTTGCAACAACCGCGTGATCCAGCGTAACTCAGGTCGGCAGGCGGCTGATTACAATCGATGCAGCCATCGGAAGCCGCTCCTGCCGCCTCCGCCGTGAATCCTGATCCCTGCTTCCACTGCTTTCCCTGGCCTACCCGTGCCCATCCAACCGATTGAGAACAATCCCCGTTTTCGCCTGGTCGCGGAGGCGGCTGATCACGTGGTGGTGGATAAGCCGGCTCCGCTGCTCGTCCACCCGTCCACGCCCGGCAACCCGCCAACCCTGCTCGATGGCCTGCACGGGTTCCTCGCCTACGAGATCGCCAACGGCGCCCGGCTGTCGATCATCAACCGCCTCGACCGCGAAACCTCCGGGCTCGTTCTCATCGCCCTGAACAAAAGCCGCGCGCGCAGCTTCCACATGGCCATGCAACAACGGCTGTTCACCAAGCGCTACCAGGCTCTCTGTATCGGTTGGCCTGATTGGGAGGAGACTTTCGTCGATGCGCCGCTGCGCCGCCTCGGTGAAACACAGTATTCACCGATCTGGGTCAGGCAGGCGGTCGATCCGGCAGGGGCGGACGCACAGACCGGGTTTCGCGTTCTGAAACGCCTGACTACCAGCAAGGGAACCCGCATGGCGCTCCTCGAGTGCCGGCCGCATACCGGGCGCATGCACCAGATCCGTGTCCACCTCGCCCATCTCGGGCACCCTGTCGCTGGTGATAAGATCTACGGACCCGATCCGGGATGTTACCTTGAATTCATTGAAACCGGTTGGACAACGTCTCTCGAGTCGCGTCTCGGACTCTCACGCCACGCCCTGCACTCGACTCACCTGTCGGTTCGAATTGATAACGAACACTTCTGCTGGACCAGCGCCTTTCCCGATCACCTGGTGACGCAAGCGAAGGAAACATGCTGATGCCATCTTTCCTTGCGTCCAGGGTAATCCTCTGACAATTATCCGGCCGCTCACCCCTCGAGCCTGTTCTTGCTGAGACCAAAACCAAAACCGAACACACACCACGCTCCAAGGGCAACTCGTCGCTCCCGGTCAACGTATTTTCACTGGTAACGTGATCGATCAGGTGGCCTGACCGACCTCCCGCCAAAAGCAAAAAAATTACCGCCCGCGTCTGCAGAGCACTATTCATACCAATCCGCCCAGATGAACATCCACGAATATCAAGCCAAGGAACTGTTCCAGAAATACGGCGTTGCCACGCCAGGAGGAGCCATGGCAAGTACGCCCGAAGAGGCGCAGGCCGCAGCAGCCGTGATCGATGGAGCAATCGTGGTCAAGGCGCAGGTGCATGCCGGAGGCCGAGGCAAAGGCACGTTCAAAAACGGCTTCAAAGGGGGAGTGCACCTGGTTGAATCAGCCGCCGAGGCTGGCAGGATTGCCGGGCAAATGCTCGGTCAGACACTGGTCACTCACCAGACCGGTGAGGCAGGGAAACTAGTCCGCAAGGTATTGATTGCTGAGGCGGTCGAGATCAGTCACGAATACTACTTTTCCATCCTGATGGATCGCGAGCAGGGTTGCCCGGTCATCGTCGCCAGTCGAGAGGGTGGGGTCAACATCGAAGAGGTTGCCGCGCAAACTCCGGAGAAAATCCTCAAGGAAGTCGTCCACCCGTTGCTCGGACTCCAGCCTTACCAGGCTCGCAAGCTCGCCAGAGAGCTGGGCTTCAGCAGCAGTGAGATGGCGGCGGCGGCGAAGCTCTTCCTGTCTCTTTTCAAGCTGTTCAGCGCCTGCGATTGCTCGATGGTGGAAGTCAACCCGCTGGTAGCCACGCCCGAAGGCCAGGTGCTCGCCCTGGACGCCAAGTTCGGCTTCGACGACAACGCGCTGTTTCGTCACCCCGATATCGAGGCGATGCGCGACCCCGAAGAGGAGGATCCTCGCGAGGTGGATGCCGCGAATTACGACCTCAATTACATCGGGCTCGACGGCAACATCGCCTGCCTTGTCAACGGTGCCGGTCTGGCCATGGCCACCATGGACATCATCAAGCATTACGGCGGCGCACCGGCGAATTTTCTCGACGTCGGTGGAGGCGCCACCGAGGAACAGGTCACCAACGCCTTTCGCATTTTATGTGGTGACTCGACCGTGGATGCCATCCTGGTCAACATCTTCGGCGGCATCATGCAATGCGATATCATCGCCCGAGGCATCATCAACGCGGCCCGGAACATCGAAATCAAGGTTCCGCTGGTCGTGCGTCTCGAAGGAACCAACGTCACCGAGGGACGCGAATTGCTCGCCAATTCGGGCCTCCCGATCATCACGGCCGAGGATCTTGATGACGCCGCCAAAAAAATCGTCGAGACGATCGCTTGAACCACATCGCATACAGACCGGCAACCGGCTCCCGAACTCTTAAAAATCATGTCCATTCTCGTCAACGAAGACACCAAGGTGCTCATCCAGGGTATTACCGGCGGTTTCGGCGGTAAGCACGCGCAACTCAGCCTTGATTACGGCACGCAGGTCGTGGCGGGCGTGACTCCCGGAAAGGGAGGACAGACATTCGGCGAGGCCACCCCGGTGTTCGATACTGTTACGGAGGCGGTCCATGCGACCGGCGCGACTGTTGCTGCCGTATTCGTGCCGCCGCCTTTTGCTGCGGATGCCATCCTCGAGGGGGTGGATGCAGGGCTCGACCTGATCGTGGCCATTACTGAGGGCATCCCGGTTGCCGATATGATGCGCGTTCGGGCCGTCATGCAAGGCTCTGCCACCCGTCTCATCGGCCCGAACTGCCCCGGCATTGTCACGCCGGGAAGAGGCGAAAACTCCTCGGGCGGCTGCCGCATTGGCATCGCCCCCGGCTACATCCACAAGCGCGGCTCGGTCGGGGTGGTTTCGCGATCGGGAACTCTCACCTACGAGGCCGTCTGGCAGACCACCCTGCTCGGGCTCGGTCAGAGCACTTGTGTCGGTATCGGCGGTGACCCGATTAACGGAACCTCCCACCTCGATGTGCTCAAAATGTTCGAGGATGATCCCGAAACCGAAGCGATCATCATGATCGGTGAGATCGGCGGCAATGCCGAGGTCGAGGCCGGTCGATGGGCCCAGCAACACTGCAGCAAACCAATCGCAGCATTCATCGCGGGCGCTACCGCTCCGCCCGGAAGACGTATGGGACACGCGGGCGCCATCGTCTCCGGCGGAGACGACACGGCGCAGGCCAAGAAACAGGCCCTCGCGGAATGCGGCATCGCGATCGCGGAGACACCCTCGGAAATGGGTTCAACCCTGCTCAAAGCCATCGGATAAAAAATCTCTTCCCTCCGGCGACATCCGATACCAAAATATCCAGTTCAGCCTCGAACAAAGACATCAAACAGATCATGGCCACATTTGCAAAAGGACTAGAAGGCGTCATCGCTAACTCTTCCGCTCTCTCGAATGTCGAGGGCGCCGAGGGACGACTTTCCTATCTCGGTTACAGCATCGACGATCTTGTCGCAAATTGCTGCTTCGAGGAAACGATCTACCTTCTCCACCGGGGTGAGTTGCCCACCCGGAGTCAGCTCGATGAGTTCGAAACACAACTGCGTGCCCAGCGCTCACTGCCACAAAGCGTCATCGATTTCCTGCAAGGCGCACCGGCGGACGCGCCGACCATGGATGTGCTGCGCACCGGCGTTTCGATGCTGGGACTGTTCGATTCCCGCGGCCACAACCAGGATCGTGCTCTGAATGAGGAGCGCGCCCTGAGCATCGTTGCCAAAATCCCGCTTATCATCGCTGCGTTCCATCGTGCCCGTCAGGGTCTCGATCTCGTCGAACCGCGCACCGACTTGTCCGAAGCCGCTCATTTCCTCTACATGGTCAATGGCGAAGTGCCCTCTCCAGAGGCTGAAAAAACCCTCGATGTGGCATACGTCATTCATGCGGATCACGGCATGAACGCGTCCACCTTCAGCGCGCGCGTCACCATTGCCACCCTCACCGATTTCTATTCCGCCATCACGTCTGCAATCGGCACGCTGAAAGGACCGCTCCATGGCGGTGCCAACGAGGGCGTCATCCACATGCTCGAAGAGATCGGCTCGGAAGACGCCGTCGAGGCATACATCGAAGCCAAGCTGGCCCGCAAAGAAAAAATCATGGGTATCGGCCACCGCGTCTACAAGGTGCTGGACCCACGCGCACCTCATTTGCGGAAAATGGCCGCGGAACTGACCAAGCAACTGGGCGAACCGAAATGGATCAACATGTCGGAGCAGATCGCCAACATCATGCTGGAAAAGAAGGGGCTCAATGCCAACGTCGATTTTTACTCGGCAACCGTTTACTACTCCCTGGGAATCCCAACCGACCTGTTCACGCCGATCTTCGCGATTTCGCGCGCGGCAGGCTGGACCGCACAGGTGCTTGAGCAACTCGCCGACAATCGACTCTACAGGCCTCTCACGGAGTATGTCGGCCCAGCTGCTCCGCGCCCGATCAAGCCGATTGCAGAGCGCGGCTGAATCGGACGGCGGAACATAGACGGTGACGGCAGGACATAGACCGCCGGCCCAGATGCGAAATACGGGGCCTGCGGGAGCGGGCTGTGAGTCGGCAGCCTTATTTCACTGCGAAATCCGTTGCGCAGACCGCCGCCCTGCGGTTTGATCGCCATTGATCATGCAGAATGGCGATCGCAGAGAATTCAAACGTGTCATCCTCAAGCTGAGCGGGGAGGCCCTCCGGGAAGAGGGCAGCCACGACAATATCTCTCCGCCCATCGTCGAGAAAATGGCGGAACAGATCAAGGCTGCCCACCAGGGTGGGCTCGAGATCGCCGTGGTGGTCGGTGGCGGAAATTTCTGGCGGGGGATCAGCGCCAGCAACCGGGGAATGGACCGCACTACTGCCGACTACATGGGCATGCTGGCGACCGTCATGAATGCGCTGGCCATCCAGAGCATGCTTGAGGCCATGCATGTTCCCACCCGTGTGCTCTCCGCCATCGAGATGAAAAACGTGGCGGAACCATTCATCCGGCGCAACGCCATCCGGCACCTCGAGAAGGGTCGCGTGGTCATCTTCGCGGCGGGCACCGGCAACCCGTTCTTCTCCACAGATACTACAGCGGCATTGCGAGCCAATGAAATTAACGCCGATGTGATTTTCAAGGCAACCAAGGTCGACGGTGTCTATGATGACGATCCGATGACCAACCCCGCAGCTAACCGCTACGATTCCCTCACCTTCCAGGAAGCACTCACCAGTCAGCTCAAGATCATGGATTCGAGCGCCTTCGCCCTCTGCCAGGAAAACAACATGCCGATTGTGGTCTTCGACATGATGGAGCCCGACATGATCCGTCGCGCCCTGACAGGTGAGCAAGTTGGCAGTCTCGTCCATTGCTGAAAGCCGCACAATCACACCTCACCCGCACGCCGTACCAAACCGAACCGAACCGAACTGAACCAAACCGAACACCGATCATGGACGCAGACACCGCCAAGCTGGAAGCCGAAGAAGCCATGGAAAAAGCCGTAGCGCACACGCTGCAGGAATTCGGAGGCGTGCGCACAGGCAAGGCCACGCCGTCGATCGCGGAGAACATCGATATCGATGTTCCCGCTTACGGCACGAAAATGAAGCTCAAGGAACTCGCTGTGATCAGCGCTCCTGAGCCCCGACTCCTGCAGGTGTCCCCATTCGACCCCTCGACCGCCGACGATATCGCCAGGGGTATCCGCGAAAG
>JBDQJG010000004.1:0-37342 GCA_040263955.1 Verrucomicrobiales bacterium | reverse complement strand
CTATCGGGGTGGCGGCGGATTCAGGGGTGGTGGTGGTGGTTTTTTTGGAGGCGGAGGGACTCAGTATCCTCCCCCGTATCCCCCGTATTATCCATATCCTCCGCCTGAGGAAATAATCGAAGAAGAAATAATCGAAGAGGAAGTCAGGATCGTGGCTGTGAGTCGCCTTGCTATTTCCAAAACGACGTATCCCGGGATAGGGCATAAGTATATCCAGACTATGAACAAGCCGCTGCGGGCTGATTCGGAGTATACTTTTATGGATCCGATGAGCTTTGGGGGAGTGGTGCAGCCGGTAGAAGTTTACCCTGAATCGTTCCCTCTGGGTGCACACGACCAGCAAATCTGGGGCGACAATCAAAATGCTCCTCCGAATCTGTATCGTTGGCCTTGGTGGCCGGTTCCAGGACTTGAAGATTTGTATGACAATTGGGACACAATTATACCATAAAGGTTTCGCAGATGCTGCTGTTGCCCATGGTTTTTCAGAAAATGGTTCCGATCGTATCGTGTGGTCCGGAAGAAGATTGATAGGCAGATAAGCACACTGCCTACCTGAGAAAGGCCCTCAGAAAAGCAGCGTTGGCGGATTATTTGGGCGATAAAACCTTTGTTTTCAATTTGAGGGTGTAGTCATTTTCAGTTGATTGCTTCGATTCGGTGGTATTCCCTGAAAGACTTCATTGTATGCAGGACACCAAACTTGTATTCCTTGCATGTTCTGACCACTCGCTGACGTATCGGGCACGATAGCGATTCTGAATCGGGTGATTTTTTGGTGGGAAATTGGGGAAGCTGACGTAAGTTATTATCTTCAATTCGTTGCTTGTTTGCGTCCGGGTTGGGGAGTTGTTATGACACGTACTTGCGGAAAAAGAATCGGCATCAGGTTAGAAGCCTCTTTTTTCAAGGTGGTGGCGCTTGGTCTCTTTTTCTTCGTCATGGGTGTCAGTCATGCCCAGGAAACCGACCTTGATGGCCAGGAAAAGGAAGCCAGAGGAACTCCCGATTCTGCCACCGTAAGCATCTATGGAGTGGACCTGCCGGCGCACGTCAACTCCATGGGCATGCGATTTGTCGGCAAGGAAGGTGTCGCCGTACGTATCGGCATTCATGAGGTAACTGTGGCACAATTCGCGGAATATGAGAGGCAGGCCGGGACATCTCGCAATATGGATCCGTTGCATTTTCAGCAGGATGACGACCACCCGGTGGTCAATATCAATCTTGAGGATGCAGAGGCCTTCTGTCTGTGGTTGACGGAGCGGGAGCGCGAGGAAGGAATATTGACCGATGAGCAACACTACCGTCTTCCTACTAATGAGGAATGGAGTCTCGTAGCCGGTTTATATTCTGAATTGGGAACGGCGGGGGAATTGGAAAGTCGGATCGATGAGGAGAACCGCTACCCGTGGGGAGATCTGTGGCCACCGCCGATGGGGGCGGGTAACTTTGCCGCGACGGAGATTTCTGGTTATGAAGATTCCTATCGATTCACTGCTCCGGTGGGCAGCTTTTTTCCGACAAATGAGGGTATTTACGATCTCAGCGGAAATGCCTGGGAGTGGACGAAAGACTTTGATCACGATACGAGATCAAGCGGAACCTTGAGAGGGGGCTCTTGGATCTATTTCCGGCCTGACTACCTGCGTGCGGCATATCGTTACGAGGTGCCCGCCGACATGAGGGCCCCGACCTTCGGTTTTCGTTGTGTATTTGATGACAAGACACTGCGAGAGAAAATTTGGCTTGCTCGCAAAGAAACGAGGCGCTCAGCCGTAGCGGAGGCATCCGAGCGATTGAGGTCCAAGGGAGGTGATGTGGTTGAAGAAGTGTTGGAGAGCGCGAGGAGTCGTTATTTAGCTGACAGGGGGACACAGGATGTGGGAGATTTGGATCTTATCGAGGGCGTGGAGCCACCGGTTCCTGGAAAGCGTTTCATGAATTCACTGGGCATGGATTTTGTGCCGCTGCCCGATGAACAAGTGATGGCGGCAGTTTTTGAGGTGAGGGTGAAAGAGTTCGCATATTTTGCTAAGCAGAGATCCATCAACTGGCAGAAGCCGGGGTTTCGGCAGGCGAGTTCGCACTGTGCCATAGGAGTCTCTTACGACCAGGCTGTTGAGTTTTGTGATTGGTTGACTGAGCTTGAGCGGGAGTCGGGCGCGCTTCTTCCGAACCAGCGGTATCGGTTGCCTACCGACGCCGAATGGAGTAGTGCCGTAGGACTTGCTTCGAAGGCGGAGGTAAACGGAGCTCCGACTGGTGCTGAGCAGGAAGTGTTTCCATGGGGTGCCCAATGGCCACCCCCTTCCTACATAGCGAATCTAGACGACAAGCGCATAGCGGAATTCAGGGATCGCTTCACATACACGGCTCCTGTCGGGGGAAGGCCGAAAAATAATCTTGGCATTTCGGATCTGGCCGGGAATGCCGCGGAATGGTGTTCAGATGAGTTCCCACCGGGGTCGGGATCAAGAATGGTCAGGGGAAGCTCGTGGCTTGATTCATCGCGGGAAGTATTGCAATCTGGTTACCGTAAGCATTTCCCGCCGAATGCCAGTGAATTAGACCTGGGTTTCAGATGCTTCCTCCAAGTTCAATAATGTCAGTTTGCGTGACTACGTCGGCTGTCGATCATGGATAAAGTTTCGATTCCAATTAGAACGCGTGGCTTAGAGAATGCAAAGTAGGAATCCATTGCACATTTAGGATGTCTGAACAGAGTCAACTAAAGGAGCCGCGCGTGTCCAGAAGGTGGAGATCGCGCAAGGTGGTATGGCTTTTTGGTATTATGCTGATCGGAGGCCTGTCGGCATTGTTCTCTGCGCGTCCTCTTGTCAATTCGTATCAGGCCTGGGCAGCGGTGCGTCTTGTTGAGAGAGCGAATCTTGAGCTTGACCGCAACAATCAGGAGGCGGCCTACCGCGCGGCGTGGAAGGCTTTTGAGTTGTCACCCGAACACCCCGAGGTGATGCGCATGATGGGTAACCTGCTTATGAAAGTGCCCACGGAGTTAAACAGGGCAGCCTATTTTTTCGAGAAACTGGCAGAGAAGGGAGAGGCGACAATGGATGATGATCTGGCTCTCGTGCGTTGTCTTCTAATGAGTGATCGACTTGATGAGGCGGATGCACTCCTGTCGGAAGTTGTCAGTGAGGAACCCGATCATCCCTCGGTGTTGCATGTGCGGGCCGATCTTGAAGCTCGCCACGGGCGGGGTAAGCAGGCGACCGAACTGTTGCGACAGGCTTTTGTTTCAGAAACCGCGCCCGAAAAGCGACTTGATCTTGCCATGGTTATCTTGAAGCGGGGTGACGGCCCGTTGGTGGAGGGCGCCATTGATGCCATTTCCGATCTGTCGGAAAGAAAGGATGGGACCGGCCTGCTTGCTTTGGAGCAAGCGGTTTTTCTCATGGCACAGGGCCGTTTGGGCAACCAGAGCGGGCTACAGGTTGCAGAGAAATTGACGCAACATCCGGGAGCAACAGATCGGCATGCGCTGATGCGCGA
Source organism: Verrucomicrobiales bacterium (assembly GCA_040263955.1). Classification (GTDB taxonomy): domain Bacteria; phylum Verrucomicrobiota; class Verrucomicrobiia; order Verrucomicrobiales; family DEV007; genus CALSSN01. The sequence goes on along the minus strand of JBDQJG010000004.1, from coordinate 33,829 downwards.
GTCGGTAAAAATCATGCAGCATCCGGAAGAAAAACAGGAAATTGTCAAAGGCGCAATTCGCGAGCGGATCGGTAAGCCGATCCACGAATTGGTTGAGTTTTTTGATTGGCTGATACTGGAGGATTCGGCGGTTTGGGTGCTTGATCTTTTGTCGGGTGAGGTCGCCATGCGTCATCCCGGAGTGTTGGATGTTTACTTGAAAGCACTACTCAAAGAGCGGCGCTGGCGAGAACTCGATGAGATGCTTGCGCAGAGAGACCTCCCGCTTGGAGAGTTGCGAAAACGATTATTGAGAGTGCGCGCCGGTCTTCTTACAGGCAAAGACCGAAGGGAGATGCTGAGAGAAGCCTCCGCGATCTTGAGGCTGGCAAAGGGATCGGGCGACATCTCGGCGGTTCTGGAGGCGACTGCCATCGCGGAGCGCCTGGGTGATACGGAACTGATTGGTTTCGGCTTGTCGACGCTGGAGGGGTCCTCTCTGTTGCGTGAAGGTGCGCTCGAAGGACGATTCAAACTGGCGAGGAAAAACCATGATTTTGACGAGATGCAAGTTATCGCGCAAAGGTTGTTGCAGATGGATCCCGGCAACCAGCGTTACCGGGAAATCGGGCTCTATTACGACTTACTCATGGGTCGTCGGATCGAGTTGGTTGCGTTCCGGTTGCGTGAATTGGAAGACCCGGATGAACGCGGAGAAATGAAAGGCTTTTTGCGGGCTTTTGCCGCCTATCGAAGTGGAAACCTCGTAGAGGCAGTCAAGTTGGCGCGTCCGATCGATCCTTGGCGTCTTGATCAGGGCCCTCGCGCCGTGTTGGCTGCGATTCTTGATCTCGGTGGCGAGCCTCGCAGGGCGGCAGATATCGCGAGTCGTATCCCGTTTGAGATGGTCATTTCTCCGGAGCGCCGTTTTTTGAAGGCGGCGATGGCAAAATGATTTCATGTTTCTGCAGTGGTTCTGGCGGGTAGAGCCTGGCATTGTTTCAGTTGGTGCCGGTGGAATCGATTGTATGATGCACTGCAATGGCGGGTAAGGTCTTCAGAAGGGCAATTCATTGGTTTCGGCGAGACCTGAGATTGACCGACAACAGTGCGCTGTTGAAAGCATCGGAGGCATCGGATGCGGTGCTGCCCGTTTATGTGGCCTCACGATGGATGAAAAGTCACCAGTGGACTGGTGAGCCTCGGCAGCGATTTCTCATTGGCTGCTTGGCGTCCCTTGACGGGAATTTACGAACTATTGGTTCTCGACTTTTGATTCGCAGAGGGGACCCGGTCTCAGAGTTATTGGCGTTGGCCCTTGAGGCAGAAGTCCAGGCGATTTTTCTCAATCAGGATCCCGATCCCTATGGCAGGCAGGTTGAGGGCCGCTTGCTTGTTGAAGCGGCGGCGGTCGGCGTGCGGGTGGTCAGTTGTCTTGATCACGTTCTCCATGGTCCCGAGGAAGTGTTGACCGGGGCCGGTTCTCCCTACCGGGTTTTTACTCCCTACAGTCGCAACTGGCTCGATAAGGCCAAGCCGCTTCCAGCGGGAAGACCCATGGCTCTGCATACTCCCGAAAATATATCCTCAATGGAGTTGCCGAATCTTGGCATGTGGGGATTGACGAAGGGCCAGGTAGTGATCCCGGAACCCGGTGAGAGAGCCGCACGGGCGAGAATGAAAAACTGGCTGGCAGTTGCAGGCGATGAAGCTATTGAGACATACGCTCAACGGAGAAATTTACCAGCTGCTGAGGGAACTTCCCGCCTTGGCCAGGACTTACGGTTCGGGTTGCTCTCCATTCGGGAATTGTACGCCGGAGTCGAAAAGGCAGTGTCCAAGGTGTCGGGTGTGGAGCAGAAGAAGAGCTGCCAGATTTACCAGACCGAACTGGCGTGGCGCGAATTTTATATGGCGATCCTGTATCATTTTCCCGAGGTCATGGATCTTGAATTCAACCCCGATTGGCGAGGCCTTCCGTGGATGCGTGGAGAGGAAGCTGAAGAGGCTTTCAATCGCTGGTGTCGAGGTGAGACTGGCTTCCCCCTGGTCGACGCCGGGATGCGGCAGTTGGCGGCCACCGGGTTCATGCATAATCGGGTTCGGATGATTGTCAGCATGTTTTTGACCAAGGACCTGCACATCGATTGGCGTATGGGGGAAGCCTTTTTCATGCGTTCCCTGGTTGATGGTGAGATTGCGAGCAATAATGGCGGATGGCAATGGTCGGCGGGAACCGGCGCGGATGCGGCGCCGTACTTCAGGATCCAGAACCCGTGGACCCAGACCAAGACCTATGATGCCGCCGGGGAATACGTGCGGCGGTGGGTGCCCGAGTTGAGGGATGTGCCTGCAGCACGGTTCTTTTCCCAGCCGCGACCGGGGGACCGGCTTGCCGTCGGGTATCCCGAGCCGATGGTCGATCACAAGGCAGAGCGGCAGGTTACTCTGGAACTGTTCAAGGCGTATCGGGCAAAACGGGGGCGCGATGAAGATTGAAAGATCTGGTGTGTGCCAAATCTTGAACTTTCGAGGGTGGGAGGTGAATTCCGCTGCAGCCGCGGGGCTGGTAGCAGATAAAAGCCGACGGTTGGGATTTTATGTGTGCGGGGTGCGTCCTTGCGCTTGACAAGGAGCCGATGAGATTTATCGGATAGCGATTTGCGCCACCGCGCGAGTCACCCGCAAGACGAAAACTTCAAAGAAAAGCGCGAACAAATCTGTTCCTCCTTCTGCTACCACGAGAAGGACGACCGAAGTGCTTGGCCCGGTTGAAGATCTTGAGAGTTATGTCAGGGCAGATTGGTGGCGGCATATTTTCAACGCCAACTACCTGCGTACCGACGGTGACGTCGTCGAAGACTCGGCCCTGACAGATGGCGAGATAGACCTGGTAGAAGAGATTCTGGAGATTGCTCCAGAATCCAGGATTCTCGACCTGTGCTGCGGCCAGGGCCGCCACGTGCTTGGGCTGCTTCGCCGGGGCTTCATCAATGTGACTGGTCTGGATCGATCACACTATCTGGTGACTCGTGCTCGAAGCAGGGCAAAGCAGGAGGGTGTGCGTGCAGCGTTTCATGAGGGTGATGCCCGCAAGTTGCCTTTCGAGACCGATCACTTCGACGTCGTTCTCATCATGGGTAACAGCTTCGGTTACTTTGAAAGCGCGAATGATGATCGCACGGTGCTGCGGGAGGTGCGTCGTGTTCTCAAGCCCACCGGGCGGCTGTTGCTTGATCTCACTGACGGTGATTTCATGCGCCATCATTACGACCCGCGCAGCTGGGAGTGGATCGATAAAAACTACTTTGTCTGTCGCGAGCGCAGTATTTCCGATGACGCGGCACGCTTGATTTCCCGCGAAGTGATTACGCATGTCCGCAAGGGTGTGGTTTCTGATCAGTTTTATGCTGAGCGACTCTATACCGAGTAACACTTGAGGGCGCTCCTGCGGGAAGGTGAATTCGCGGATGTGCGCTTGTGGGAGCGGATTGCAACGGAGAGTCGTCGCAACCAGGATCTCGGCATGATGGGACGCCGAATGATCTACACGGCGATGCCGCGTAAAATCTGGGCGGCTCCGAAAACTGGAGGAGGTGAATTGAAGCGGGTAGCGGTCGTCCTCGGTGACCCGCGAAAAAGCGATCTTGTAAAGCCGGGTGCGGTCTTCGACGAGGATGATATCGGGACCGTATCGCGGATGAAACAGGCATTGAACGAACTGCGGGGCTACGAGTTCGCCTTTTTTGACGATCATGAGAAGTTGCTTGCCGACGCCTTGCGGATCCGCGCAGAGCACGATTTTGTTCTCAATCTCTGCGACGAGGGTTTCGACAACCTTGCCAGGCAGGAATTGCATGTGCCTGCCTTATTCGAGATGCTGGGAATTCCTTGCTCGGGTGGCAATCCTCAGTGCCTTGCATATTGTTACGACAAGTCGCTGGTTCGGGGTGTGGCGAATGAGATGGATATCCCGACCCCGCAGGCGTTTCTCATCCGATCCGATGATACGGCTTTTTTTGAGCTAACCTTGCCGTTTCCATTGATCGTTAAGCCGAATTTCGGTGACTCAAGCGTCGGCATTTCCTGCAGGAGTGTTTGTCAAGATATCCGATCGCTGGAGGCTGCGATCCTCGAAGTGAGAAATCGTTTCGGCTATGAGCGTCCGGTACTGGTCGAACAGTTTCTGACGGGAAAAGATATCACTGTCGGTATTGTGGGTAATCCGCCGGGCCCGTTGACTGTGTTACCGGTGGTTGAGGAAGATTATTCCGCCTTACCGGAGGGGTTGCCTCGGATCTGCGGGTATGAAGCCAAGTGGGATCCGGATTCGCCCTACTGGAAGAGCCTTCGTTCGGTTCCAGCTGATCTTCCCGAAAAGACAGAGGGATTTCTGGTGGCATGCTGCCAGCGGCTTTTCGAGCGTCTGGAGTGTCGGGATTACGCACGGTTTGATTGGCGTCTGGATGATTGCGGAACCCCCCGTCTTCTGGAAGTCAATCCGAATCCCGGCTGGTGCTGGGACGGTCACCTTGCCAAGATGGGGGCGTTGGCAGGGCACAGTTATGCCGACGTACTCGGGTTGATCTTAAGGGCAGCCGAGGAGCGGATCGACAGGGTGTCGTCCGCTCCTTGAAGGGGAGGCAATATACGGAAAGGGATCTCCGGGTTGTTGCTGCAAGTCAGCAGTGCACACCAGAAGATGATCATTCGGAGTCCCGTCTACCGAGATCCTCGAGCGCCTTTTTCATCACCATGCTGGCATATCCCTGCGCTCGCGCCGGGACATCACGGTCTGCGCGGAAATTGATGGAGCTGAGCCTTGCGGCAATTGGAAGCGCCTTCTCATCGAGTGCATCAAACGCGATGACGGCGAGCAGTGAGGCGTGGGCCGAGGTAGTGGCCGGGTCGGCGACTTCGACAAGGACCCCAAGTGCAAGCGCAAGGTCCTCCGCATCACCATGGTGGCCGAGTGCTTCAGCGGCGACTGCCCGTACTGCGGGACTGGAGTCTGAGGCGGCTGTGTCACGCAGCAGGCTGAGGTTCGTTTCCGGAAGAAGGGTTTCCGCACGCTGGCCATGGACGAGGTGGGCGGTCGCACCCCAGTATCGAACGCCGCTATCTTCGCTGGAGAGCATTTCCTCGAAGGTCTTCCATGCGGGTGCTCCGGTATGCGCGGCGCTGGCGCAGTCGGCGGCAGCAAAGACCCTCTCGATATCAAAGTGCTGACTTCTTGCCAGTTCATAAGGCGTGGTGCTCTTGGATTGTGCGTGGATTTCGTGTTCTGGAAGCAGTCCAATGTCATTGATATCCTGTGCCCACGTTTGTTGCGCCTTGCGCAACCGTGCCAACGTGGCGGCGTGCTGCGGATCGTCGGCCAGATTGTTGATTTGTTCCGGATCGGATTCGAGCTCGTAGAGTTCCTCCGAAACTCTCCGTTCCCAGAAGGCGGCCTGTGTCGGGTTCAGTGCATTGGATTCGTGCATGCTTTTCCAGATTCTTGTGGTGGGTGTCTGGAACATGTAGGCGACATGCTGACCGTGGGGGCGGTGGGGCATGAAGTTACGGATATAATGATAGCGCTGGTCGCTGACCGTGCGGACGCAGTCGATGCGCTCGTCCATCCTGCCCCGGAATCCGTAGTTGTAGCTGCGCGGCGATTGCCCATTCGCTCCCATGAATGCAAGTCCCTGCATCCATGATTGTGGTTTGATGCCAGCGACGCTGAGCACGGTTGGAGCGAAGTCGATAAACGCGACCAATCTGTCCTCGCTGCCACCGGCGATATAGTTTTTCGGAGCCAGATGAAGCCATTTATCCGGGACGTGGACGATCAGGGGAACATGCAAACCTCCATGGTAGGGAGATCTCTTGTGGCGCGGCATGCCGGACCCGTGGTCCGCCCAGTAAAAAATGATGGTATCGGCGGTGAGGCTGTCAGCTTCGAGCTGGTCGATGAGAGCGCCGACTTGCCGGTCCATCATGGTGAGTCGGTCATGATACTGGGCCCAGTCCTGCCTGACTTCCGGAGTGTCGGGGTGATAGCCTGGGATGTGCATGGTGGCCGGATCGTGAACTTGATTCTCCGGTTGAATGGCATCCCGAATCCGTGATTCGTGGCAAGTGGCGATGTTGAACACCGAGAAAAAGGGCTGGCCGGGTTGTCGGGCTCTCCAATGCGATTCCGAGTCGCCGTTTCGGGTCCAGGGATCACCAACCATCGGGCAGTTGTAGTCGGTTTTGGTTCGGTTCGAGGTAAAGTATCCGGCCTCACGCAGGTAGGCGGGGAACATTTTGAAGCCTTTCGGCAGGGGGACTTCCGAGCGCATGTGTTCAGCACCCATCGAAGGGGGATAGAGGCCGGTGATGACGGTGGTCCGCGCCGGGGCACAGACCGGAGCGTTGGATGAGCAGTGCAGATAGCGAAGGCTGCGGGACGCCAGCGCGTCGAGGCGGGGGGTGATGGCTTGGGAATCGCCGTAGCAGCCGAGTTCAGGGCCATTGTCCTCGCTGGTAATCCAGAGAATATTCGGGTGCTCACCACCGCTTGAGGCTGCTGGAAGAGACAGGGGGATACCTGCCAGTGCGAGAGCCAGGCTGGTGAGGCCTTGCCAGGAGAACAGATCGCGGTTCATGTATGGAAGGTTGATTCGGCGTCGAGTTGTGCTTGGCAATGAAGCAGGACACCTTGAGCACACATCGCAGCGGGGTTGATCAGTTCGTAGTCCTGCCACAGTTCGGTGGCGCATCCATCGAGTTCGAAGCGTTCTCTGGTATAGAGTCGGAACTGCTCTGTGATGGCCTCCGCGTCGAGGCCGTTGCGCAGGTGGGCGAAGACCAGTTCCGTGGAGCCGCGAATGATTTGCAGGCAACGCGCCAGGTGGTTGCTGACGTCTTCGATGGCTCCGAAGTGGGTGGGATAAATGGTCTTGAATTGCGCCTCGGCAAGTCGTGCCAGGCTGGACTCGAATGCGATGGGGTCGAATTGCGGGGGAGCGCTGGCGAGGGAGATGTGGTTGCTGGTGCCGAGGCGGACATGGGTGCTGTCTCCAGTGAAGGCGATTGCTTGCTCCTCGAGTAGCCAGCAGTGATGATGGCGGGCGTGCCCCGGGCTGTCCCACGCGGTAAGGCGGATATCACCAATGGTGATTAATTCGGTGTCCTGCACCGGGATAATCATTTCCTCGGGCACGGGCAGGGTTTCGCCCCAGAGTTTCTCGGTGCGCTCGCCATAGACTGCGGTTGCTCCCTTGAGAAGATAGGACGGATCGGCGAGATGGCGTGCTCCGCGAGGGTGGACGTGGATCCGGGCGCCACGTTGTCCCCACCAGCCGGCGGCGCCGGCATGATCGAGGTGGATGTGCGTCACGAAAATGTCGCGAATCTCCTCCGGATCGAAGCCGGCATCCGAGATGCCATCCAGCAGGTTGGCAAGGGTGGATCCCGGCCCGGTCTCGATCAGGACCAGACCGCTGTCACCTTCCACCAGGTAGCAGGCGATGGTACCGGGTGTTTCCTGAAAGTGCAGGTCAAGGGTGTGAATCCTCACGCTGCTGACTGAAAAGGAGGTTGGTTGGCCGGAGGCTCCCGTGATCAGATGCTGGTGCCCTGTGAGTTGACGATTTCCCGGTAGCGTTCGACGCAGCGGCGGGTGATCGGGCCGGGCTCGCCCGCGCCGATTCGCCGCTGGTCGAGTTCCACGGCCGGGATCACTTCGGCCGCTGTTCCGGTCAGGAAGCATTCATCGGCGGTAAAAATATCGTAGCGTGTCAGGGTTTCCTGGCTCACGGCAACACCGAGCTCTGTGAGGATTTCGATGGCTGTGTCACGGGTGATTCCCTGCAGCATGCCCGCGGAAACGTGAGGGGTGAAAGCCTTGCCATTCTTTATGATGAACAGGTTGTCGCCAGTACATTCAGTGACATAGCCCTGTTCGTTGAGCATCAGGCCCTCGTCCGCACCGGATGCCTGCGCCTCGATCTTCGCCATTACGTTATTCAGGTAATTCAACGATTTTACCATGGGACTGAGCGACGCGGGCGTTGGTCTGCGTGTCGGGCAGGTAATGAGTTTCAGGCCTGTGCTGTATTTTTCTTCCGGGTAAAGCGCGATGTTGGCGGCGATGATGATCACGCTGGGGTTGGGGCAGCTTTTCGGGCTGAGTCCGAGGCTTCCTTTGCCGCGGGTCACAACCAGGCGCACATAACCGTCGGAAAGTTGATTGGCCCTTACGGTCGTGAGGACGGCCTCCAGCATCTCGGTTGCTGAAATCGGTATATCCAGCAAGATTGCCTTGGCGGAATCGTAGAGGCGCGAGATGTGCTCTTCGAGCTTGAAGACACGGCCGGAGTAGAAGCGGATGCCCTCGAAAATTCCATCTCCGTACAGGAGACCGTGGTCGAATACTGAAACAGTGGCGTCTTCTTCCGGGACCAGGTGTCCGTCGACATAGATCTGCATGGTTGTGTGAAGTGTGAGAGGTTACGAGCGGGAGGGTGCGGGCTTGCCGTTTTCAGGATTGCGCGATGACCGGGGAGAGTTCGCTGCTGTTGATCTGGCCATCCTTGATTTGGATGCAGCGGTCGCCCAGGGCGGCGAGTTTGCGGTCATGGGTGACCACGATGAGTGTTTTCGATGCCTCGTCAACGATGGAGAGCAGCATGTCCATGACTTCATTGCGGGTCCGGGAGTCAAGATTGCCGGTGGGCTCGTCCGCGAAGATAATTGGTGGATCATTCATCAGTGCCCGGGCAATCGCGGTGCGTTGCTGCTCGCCACCGGACATTTCAGCCGGCAGGTGGTCCGTGCGCTCAGACAACCCCACCTTGTCGAGTAATTCCAGGGCACGGTTGCGAACGCCGCGCCCCCGGATCATGGAGGGCAACAGGACGTTTTCCAGCGCGGTGAGATCCGGGAGCAGATAGTAATTCTGAAACACGTAGCCCATGCAGCGGTTGCGGGTGATAGCTCTCTGGCTGCGCGAGGAACGATACAGTGATTGGTTATCGATGAATACATCGCCCGAGTCTGGTTTTTCAAGGCCGGCCAGGGTGTAGAGAAGCGTTGTTTTCCCCGCACCGGAGGGGCCACAGAGAAACAGTTTTTCACCCGGTCTCACTTCCAGTGAGATCCCTTGCAGAACCTCGAGAACAGTTCTGCCCATGGTGAAAGACCGGAAAACCGACTCGGCTCTGAGAGTGGGGGTTTCTGCAGTCGACATGGTTTTCGTGAGCGCCGGAAAAGTGGACAGCAATCTATTTAGTCCAGAGGGTGCGATCCGTCCATTCGATACTTGCGTCCCATGTGGCCAGGTTGTTCGCAGAGCAGACCGCGGCTCGTGCCGAACGCCGAGTGCTTTGGCATCCCGGCCGCATCGCCGATCATCGAGCGAGTGGCGGGGCAGGCAGTCTCCACACACAGGCGGGAATGCCTCCAGGGAAAGGCATGCTTCATTCCTTTTCGGGTAAAGGCCGCTCGGTAGTCTCCACGTCGATGACTTGCGGGTCACGCGATGTGGGCGCGTCTTCGCCCGCTGCGGAGGATTCATGGAAGTGATTGCCGTGCTTGGTGGGCATGCGCGTCTCATCAACCCGGGTTGCACAACGGGCGAGCAGCCATCCTCCGAGGAGACCGCGCACAGGCGGAACAAGGAGGGAAAAGCCGATCGCATCGGTGAGGAAACCGGGCGTGATGAGGAACAGGCCCGCGGCCAGTATCATGATGCCGGTGATGATCTCCGCGCCGGGCATCTGGCCCTCGGCAAGTTTCTGTTGGAAACGTGCCAGAGTCTGTAATCCCTGACTGCGGGCCAGGTTGGCACCGAGTAGAGCTGTGAGAATAATCAGCGCAAGTGTTCCCGGTATCCCCAGATACCTGCCGAGCACGATGAACAGGACGAATTCCGCCAGCGGTATAAGAATGAAGAGAGCCCGGATCTGGGGAAACAGCATGACCCCGTAAAGATACACGATCGAAACGATTTGCCATGGCACTCTTGATACGTTTTTGGTCCGGCAGCATCGGCCGGCAATTCGTGCGCATCCGGTTTGCCCATTTTCCTGTTGCGGATTTGTGTAAGCTAGAGTTGACTTTGCAGCCTTTTGCTAGGGCTGTATGCGCGATTAGCTCAGGGGTAGAGCACCACCTTGACATGGTGGGTGTCGCAGGTTCAAATCCTGCATCGCGCACCATTTTCATCTCCCAGATCCCCGGTCGTTGATTCGAAAGCTTTTTTGGGGATAAAGAACGCGTCTTCCCCGGTTGATTGTCCTTTAAAATTTATTACACTGTAACCCGATCGGAATTGTCGGAATTAACATGATTGCCAAGCAGCCAAGTAAAACAAGTGAATCGGAGCCAGCCAAGGCGAAGCCGAAAGGCAATGAGAACATCAAAATCTGGTCGAATTACCTGCGCGGAACGATCCAAGAGGGTCTCGCGGATCTGTCTACAGGTGCTCTGAGCCAGGAAGACATCCAGTTGACCAAGTTCCATGGCATCTATCAGCAGGATGATCGAGATATCAGGAAAGAGCGCCGTAAAAACAAGCAAGAGCCGGCCTACTCGTTCATGATTCGAGTCAGGGTACCGGGTGGGGTCTGCACCCCGCAGCAATGGCTGGACATGGATCGTCTCGCCGCGTCCCATGCAAACGGAACGCTCAAATTGACAACCAGGCAGGCGTTCCAGTTTCATGGGGTCATCAAGTCAAACCTCAAGGAGACGATCCAGGAGATCAATACGGCCCTGCTCGACACGATTGCTGCATGCGGTGATGTCAATCGCAACGTCATGTGCAATCCGAATCCTGATCTTTCGGAAGTGCACGCCGATGTGCTGAAGGTGGCACAGGATATCTCGGATCATCTCACGCCGGCCACCCGTGCCTACCATGAAATCTGGCTGGATGACGGTCGTGGCGGGGAGAAGTGCAGAATCACGCCGGAGCCGCAGGAAGAGGAGCCCATTTACGGGAAGACCTACCTGCCGCGGAAGTTCAAGACGGTGATCGCTGTGCCGCCGAGTAATGATGTTGATATTTTCGCGCATTGTCTCGGGTTCATCGCGATCGTGGAGGACGGCAGGGTGATCGGTTACAACGTGACTGTTGGAGGCGGCATGGGCATGACGCATGGGGTGGGGGAAACGTTTCCGCGCCTCGCCGATGTCATGGGTTTCTGTCTGCCTGAGCAGGTTGTCGATGTGGCTGAACAGGTGGTGCGTGTGCAGAAAGAATATGGAAATCGGAAGAATCGAAAAAATGCCCGATTGAAATACACGATCGAAAATTTCGGCATACGGTGGTTCCGTAATGCTGTCGAGCAGCGCTTGGGATACAAGTTTGAGCAACCCCGCGCCTTCGAGTTCACCCACAACAGTGACCGCTACGGCTGGACGGAAGATCACAAGGGAAATTTCCAGTGCACGCTGTTCATTCAGAACGGGCGTCTTCGCGATGACGAAAATGCCAGACAATTGACCGGGTTGCGTGAGATCGCGAAGATTCATGAAGGAGATTTCCGGCTGACTGCCAATCAGAATGTAGCCATTGCCGGTATATCAAAGGAGAACAGGCCGCGCATCGAAGCGCTCCTCCAGCAATATGGTCTGGAGGATAGTTACAAGGCGAGTGGGCTGAGGCTGAACTCAATGGCTTGTGTCGCCCTGCCAACCTGCGGTCTTGCCCTTGCGGAGAGTGAGAGGTATCTCCCCGACCTTATCGGGGAGATCGAAGACGTGATGGCGGAGGTAGGGCTTGATCGCGACGCGGTCACCATCAGGATGACAGGCTGTCCCAACGGTTGTGCCCGACCCTTTATCGCGGAAATCGGGTTTGTCGGGCGCGGACCCGGGAAGTACAACGTCTACCTGGGAGGAGGCTTCGCAGGCGACAGATTGTCAAAGCTCTACCGCACTTCAGTCAAGGATGTGGAAATTACCAATCTGCTGCGACCGATTCTGAAGGACTACGCTGATAACAGGAATCCCAATGAGCGACTGGGGGATTTTGTCATTCGGGCCGGATACGTGGCCGAAACAAAATGTGGCCGGGAGTTTCATGAGGATTTGAAGGAAGCCTGAGAGTGGGTATAGCTGAAACCGATACGGGTTAAAAAATCCCGTAATGAGAACATGAAAAACATCTACATTGGGAATATTCCCTTTTCTTGCACCTCCGACGAAGTCCAGGCACTCTTCGCGGAACACGGTGCGGTTTCCAGAGTGCACCTGGTCGAAGATCGGGAGACAGGTCGTCCACGCGGTTTCGGTTTTGTCGAAATGGAAAATGACGCGGAAGGTGATGCTGCAATCGAAGCGTTGAACGAGGTCGATTTCGGTGGCCGAAAGCTTGTGGTCAACGAGGCCCGGCCGCGTGAACCGAGAGCCGGTGGTGGTGGTGGTGGTTATCGAGGTGGCGGAGAACAGCGAGGTGGCGGAGAACATCGAGGTGGCGGAAGCCATCGAGGTGGGGGCCGTGACCGGCGAGGCGGCGGTCGTGATCGGCGTCGGGGAGGCAAAGGCGAATGGCAGCAGGGCTCGGGCGGAGGCGATGACTTCGGCGGCGGCTACTAGGCAGTCTGTTCGATAGAACCATGGACCGGTTTTCCGGTTGTGTGGGAATGCTTGATGGTCGCCGGGTGTCGGTTTCCTGAGGGGATCCTTTATTGCCCGGTTGAAAAAACGGCGTGGCACAATTGCGGCGGACGAAGGTTCGCCGGATTGTGCGCAATCGGGGTCCCGGTCGTCGTGCAAGGTTGAGCTGGCCAGGCAACAGGTGCGCGGTCGGAATCGGAATCGGTATCGGTATCGGGAATAACGGGCACGGGAGACATCCCGGATACGAAAACAGGTGGCATCATCCGCAGTCGCAAAGCGGAGCATTGACTTCTGTAGTTTCGTGCAAAGGTTGCGGTGACTCATGGCCCATGCGAACACCAGCGCATTCTCTCCCACCCTTCGTGATCGCATCCGGGGTCGCCTTGCCAGACTCTATGGCAGCGAGCGTGCCCCGGAGTTGGTCGGTAGGGTGGAGCGCCTGTTGGAGCAGTGGCACGGGGAATTCCCGAATTTATCCGGAGGCTGGACGGAGCGGGACATTCTGCTGATCACCTATGCAGATTCACTTTTTCCGGATCAGGGAGAACACAACGCGCTGCAGGAGTTGGCGCGGTTCTTGAATGATCGCGTCGGTGAGCGCATCACGTTCCTGCATCTTCTGCCGTTCTATCCCTATTCATCGGATGACGGCTTCTCGGTGATTGATTACCGCGCGGTAAGAACCGATCTCGGTTGCTGGGAGGATGTCTCCGCACTGGCGCAGCACTACCGGCTCGTTTTCGATGGGGTAATCAACCACGTTTCTCGCAATTCGCAGTATCTGGAGCGCTATTTGGCAGGTGATTCTTATTATGAGGATTTCTTCCTGGCGATTGATCCCGAGGTCGATACTGCGATGGTAACTCGCCCGCGAACCTCCCCATTGCTGCATGCGTTCGACGCGCACGATGGCCGACGTTGGCTGTGGACTACCTTCGGCCCTGATCAGGTGGATCTCAATTACGCGAATCCGGAGGTGCTGCTGGAAATTCTCGACGTGCTGCTTTTCTACCTTCATAAGGGGGCGTCGATGATTCGGCTCGATGCCATTCCCTATCTTTGGAAGAAGCTCGGAACCAATTGCGTGCATCTTGAGGAGACGCACGAGATCATCAAGCTGATCCGCGATGTCTACGATGCGATCGCTCCCGGTATGATTCTGTTGTCGGAGACCAACGTGCCTCACCGGGAGAACATCAGTTACTGGGGCGAGCAGGGGGATGAGGCGCAGAAAATCTATAACTTCTCGCTTGCTCCGCTCATACTCTTTTCCCTCGAGACGGGAACGTCCTCTCGACTCACCGAATGGGCGGGGACACTGGAACCGCTGCACGAGCGCACGGTCATACTCAATGTCACCGCAACTCACGATGGGATCGGGATGCGGCCGACGGAGGGGATCCTTACCGAAAGCGAGCGCCGACAGCTCATGGATCTGGCCAAGCGCCACGGTGGGCGGGTCAGTTACAAGACCAATCCGGACGGAACGGAAACACCCTACGAACTCAATCTCAGCTATTATGACGCGATCAACAATCCCAATGATGCGCAGCTCTCAGAGGATGACCAGGTGGCCCGGTTTCTGTGTTCCCAAGCCATTCCGATGGCCCTGATGGGAATACCGGGGATTTATATCCACAGCCTTGTGGGCTCACGAAACGATTATGCCGGGAGAGAGAAGACCGGGCAGGCTCGCAGTATCAATCGCCGCAAGATGGCCATTTCCGAGCTGCAGAGTGAGCTCGATGATCCTGACAGCCGTCGGGCCCGCGTTCTACTGGGGATGCTTCAGTTGATGGAAATCCGCCAGGCTCAACCGGCCTTTCATCCAAACGCCCACCAGGCAGTGTTGAGCGTGGGGCGCAGCGTGTTTGCGGTCCTCAGGTCGAGCAAGGCTCTCGATGGGCAGAGGATTCTCGCACTGTTCAATGTTTCCGGCCTGAGGCAGGTCGTGCCCGTTGCTGCCGTGGTCAGTGGTAAGGCGACAGACCTGCTAAGTGGCGCAATCCATGCGGGCGAGACGTTTGAAATGGCTCCCTATCAAATCTCTTGGCTTGCCTTTTGACGGTCATCACGCGTGGTCGGTTGCAGCGATCGTCGCTAGGGAGCTCGTTCGAGAGAGCCAGCGGTTTCTTCGGAGAGCAGTTTTCCTTCGGAAAAAATCTGGAACTTGATGCGCTCGCCGTTGCTGTCCCAGTAAGTATTGTGACCGTGACGCAGGCCATTGCGGTATTGGGTCTCGGTGATTCGGGTGCCAGCTGCATCGAACTCGGTAATTGTTCCGTGTGGAAGACCGTGCCGGAATTGCCACTGGCCCTTGACGGATCCATCCGCATGGAACTGGGTGGCACTACCCCCATAAGGTCCGCCATCAAGATAGTAGATGCCTTTCTTCCAGTCGAGCGCGTCGTAGTCGACCTGCTGCTTCCTGCCGTTGTCGGTGCATGCGCCGATAGCCAGACTGGCGGCAAGGAGAATCGATTGAAGGTATTGTCGAGGCGGGATCGGAATCATGATCGTGATGCTGC
Organism: Verrucomicrobiales bacterium; assembly: GCA_040263955.1. Classification (GTDB taxonomy): domain Bacteria; phylum Verrucomicrobiota; class Verrucomicrobiia; order Verrucomicrobiales; family DEV007; genus CALSSN01. Next base: position 18,725 of record JBDQJG010000004.1, on the reverse strand, counting down.
AAGTGGCGGGTGTTGTTGGGTGTGATTTTTGGGCAAACTCTCGATGAGTGGTCATAAGGAAAGCAAGTGGCAGTCGCCTGCTTTTGTCCTCGTCGGGATCAGTCGAGAACGCCACGCAGGAGCGCGCTTGCAGCTTCCAGAATTCCATTGGATTGCGACCAGATTCTGTCATTGCCGGCAGCGAGGTGTTCGGTGCCAGGGGGACGCATGAGGGCAGTACGTATTCTCTGCGAGCGGGACTGTTGCGGGCTTGGTTGCCTTGCCCGCAGCCTGCTGGCGATGTGGAGAATTTCGCCCCCGTCAAGCCACAGTGCCCGACACTCGGGACAGATGTCGACCTGCACCTGTTGTTGAATTCGTTGTGCCATGAGATAATTGCATCCGGGACAATGAATGGGTGAGCTGCGGTGGGTCGGAGGAGGCAGTTGCTGCAGGGATCCTGCGAGTGATTCGTCGCGCCGGTGGCAGAGACCGTGCATGAGCATGCGTGCAACCCAGATGCCGGAACACTCCCAGCATTGGTGAAAACTTTCATGGCCGTGGGGGCGCTCGGTCATGGGTGTTCCATCAAGCGGGCAGAAGACGGTGTTCGATGACATGGTGGTGGAGGAACGCTGGCTTGCCGGTCGTGAACTTCATGCTGGGAGGAAGTGGCCTGTAAACGCATCGATGGCTGCCAGGTGCGCCTGGACGCGTCGCCAGAGCGACCATTCGGAGGGAGTCTCAAACGTAAGAGAAATGTCCGTGTGCTGTTCAAAAAGCGCGATTGCTTCAGGTTTCTCGGGCATGTTCGGGGCCTTGCGTCTGCGCAGGATGCCCGAACCTGAGAAGCGCCGGCCGTCGATGGTCCTGCGCGGGTCAACGGGAATGTAGAGGCCGGAGGCGTTCAGGATGGTTGTGCCCAGCTCGTGCGGCTGGCGGTTTAATTCGTAGAGATAGCACCCTCTGGCATCATAGTCCTCATGCAGGCACAGGCAGGCATCAAATCGCCGCTCAGCAGTGAGCTCTCGCCAACCTTGGATGATCGGGCTCGATGCCGGGTCATGGAAGCTGCGGTTGAGGTCGCGCCCGGCAGCATCGTGCCTCGTGTTTGTTTTCAGCCCGTGGGGATTGAGAATCGGCAGGATGAGGATGTCGGCCGATGCCAGTAGTGGCAGATTGGTTTCCGCCCAGACAAGAAGTCCCAGTGCCCCGGCGGGTTCATCGCCGTGGATTCCGGCGCTCAGGTAGAGAGATGTTCCGGGTCGTGGCTTGCGGGCCGAAAGAGACAGCACCGCGTAGCCGGCGTCCTCCGCCAGTTTCTGCACAACAAGCCCGGTCACCCTGGCGATGTTCCGCCACCGTGCGATCAGGTGCCGTGCATCGTGGGATCGATGAACACATGGCAGGGGCGTTTCCCCTTCAAATTCCATCAGTCAGCATTAATCCCGGTGATCGATCTGGACAAGGGCTGTCATACGCGTGAGCATGCATGCGTGAAGCTGGTATCTTGGAATGTCAATGGCATCAGGGCGGCCCGGAAAAAGGGTTTTGATGACTACTTTGCTACTGCTGGTGCGGACCTTTTCTGTCTTCAGGAGACGAAGGCCGAGGAATCTCAGGTAGACCAGGCATTTGCGGACGGTTATCATTGCAGTTGGAACAGCGCGGCGAAGAAAGGCTACTCGGGATCCGCAGTCTTTTCCCGCCAAAGACCGTTGGCAGTCACGCTTGGCATGGGAATCGATGAGCATGACCGGGAGGGGCGGGTGATCACGCTCGAGTTCCCGGAATATTTTGTGGTCAACGTTTACACTCCCAATGCTCAGAACGGGTTGAGGCGACTGGCCTACAGGATGGAGTGGGATCTTGCGTTCCGGAACTGGCTCGTGGAGCTCGATGCCAGCAAGCCGGTCCTTGTCTGTGGCGACCTGAACGTGGCGCATAAGGAGATCGACCTCGCCCGACCGCGGGAGAATGCGCACAGTCCGGGATTCAGTCAGGAGGAACGGGAAGGAATGACCCGGCATCTGGAGGCGGGATTTACCGACAGTTTCCGGCATCTATACCCGGACTTGCCGGATCAGTATTCGTGGTGGTCGTACCGGGCCGCTTCCCGCGAGAGAAATATCGGTTGGCGGATTGATTACTGGCTGGTTTCCGACCGCTTGGCGGGAGCAATCGAGAAGGCGGAGATCCACTCTGAAATCGGTGGGTCCGACCATTGCCCGGTGGTTCTGGAGATATCTCTTTAGGGCAGAGCCAGTTCCCCCGCGGTCTCCATGAAGCGAATGAATTCGCTGCGTTTTTGAGCTGGCGGGTCACCGCCTCCTGATTGCGCCAGTTCGATGATTTCATCGAGGGCGAGTTTGCTGGCTGCCCCGTCGCCGTCGATGCGCAGGACGAAGGCGGCCACCGCTGTGGCGAAACGAAAGTCATCGGAGCACTGATCGATGGATTGAGTAGATCCAGCGGAGGTGCGGCCCGATCGTTGCAGCACGCCCCTTGGGCGGGTGCGGTAGAGCATATCAGCATGCACCACCGCGGGTGGCAGAGCGGAGACCTCTGCTGCCGGATAGTCTTCGGGGGGTGAGCCTTTATGGGGACTGCCGTGGAGGAAATCTTTCCGCGCAGGAATCAACTCGTAGAGCACGGTGAGCATTCGGCCGGCCGGCACTTGGCCCGATGCGAGGAAAGCCTTCGGGTCGAGGGTTTCCTGCTGATTGAACCCGAGCAGGCGGTAGCTGCGGATGCGGGCGGAATCGAAAGTGACCTCCAGACCTGCGGAATGCGCTGCGGGACCTGCTTCGCGGTTGCCGTTGATGCAGGCGACCGCATCGATTTTTGCCAGGATGTGCGTCTTTGCCCACGGGCATCGGCCCAGTTCAACGCCGAGAGCGAACACATCCCCGGGATCGGACGCCGGGTATGCGTAATCGAAATGATTGATCATTTGTTCCAGTCGAATAGCTCCCGGCTGGAGAAATCGACTCTGCACTGCTGTCTCATGCAGTTGCCGCAGGGAGAATGCGCCGGTTACGGCGTTCATGGAAAGCCCCATGACAGGGGCGTCCGAGACCAGAGTGAATTGCTGGTTGCCACCATAGGTGGCCTGGTCCTTGTGCGGCGCAGCAGGGTGATGGGTCCCGAATTGCGCGAACCGATCGGTCAGATTGGCAGCGGTCGAGGGATGGCGTTCGGCTGGGTATTGCTGCCCTGTGATATTCCATTGCGGACCGCTCGCAGCAGAGGGTCGGGGCCGGTTTTGAGGAATGAGCGCGGTGTCCGGCAGGGATGGCGGTGGCAGGTCGGAGGCCACGGGTTGCATTCCGATGGCATGCTCGGGCGGGATCAGTGAAACCGTCATTTGTGGGGTGGGCACCTCCGCCGAGCCGTTCTCTACGCTCAATCCGGGCTTGGTCGGCACGGGTTCCCGGGTTGCATATGTTGTCAGCCACAGGGCGATCGCGATCGATGCGGCGACGGCGACGCCGAAGGCGGGAATGAAAGCGGGCAGTGGATTAATCGGCCTCGGTGGTCGCGGAATGGTAAGCAGGGCGAGGCGCTGTCCGGGATCGAGTCGCAGCGCGGCGCTTTCCGCTCGAAGTGCGTCGCCGAGTTGATCGGCCAGATCGGTAATCGCCGCCACCTCCTGCTGCAGTTCCTCGTGGTTGAGGATTGCGCTGCGAAGTGCGGCCTGCTCGCTGCCCTGAATTTCTCCTAAGGCAAAGGCGGTCATGCGCGGGTCGTCGACGTTCATTGTGGGCTATCCAGGCGTGCAGGTTGGGTGGAGTTATTCGGAAGTGGAGTTGGTTGTGCGATGGGTTGCCGTTTCTGTGTTACTCGCCAGCAGCTTGAGCTTTTTCAGCCCGGTGTGAAGCAGGAAGCCGACGTTGCCCTCGCTGAGTCCGGTGACTGCACTGATTTCGCGGTAGCTGAGATCGGCATCGAAGCGCAGGCGAATGACCTCCTGCTGGTTTTTGGAAAGACATTCCAGCAGACGGAGAAGGTTCCGGTAGTTGTCATTGCCTGCGGCTGACAGATCCGGGCGTGGGAATTGTGACTCATGGGCTTCGAGTTCCTGATGGTCGACGAAGATGGTGCGCCGTTCTTTCCTGAGGATGTCGATGCATCGATTCCGACAGGTTGTGTAGAGCCAAGGTTTCAGGGAGGAGGGTCGATTCGGCTGGTTCCAGAGCTTGAGAAATGTGTCTTGGACGGCATCCTTCGCTCTCTCGACGTCTCCGAGAAATGTACTGGCATACGCGATGAGTTTGCCCTCATACGTTTTCAGGCTTGTTGCAAAGTCGTCGGCTTCCATGGATGCCGTTGTGGGGACGGTCGTGGGAACTCTCGATGGCTGGCGTCATTACTTGAATGACGCACGAGAGCGGATGAAACTTAGGTCGAAATGGGAGAATTTCCCCTCGGTGATTTTCTAAAGACTGCAACGCGGGGCTGAATCCAGGAAAATGCGGACAGGGTGGCAAATGGCCGGCCTCAGCAGGAAGTTGGCTGTTCACGTGCCAGTTTGACGGCGTGTGCAATGGCACCGTGAACCGAGGCGAGACATTCGACGGCTCCTGATGGCTTTCCAGGCAGCGCGATGATCAGCGATGATTCGACCACGGCCGCCAGCGAGCGCGACAGGATGGCATTGGGAGTCGAAGCCAGTGAGCGGGCCCGCATGGTCTCACCGAAGCCCGGAATCTCCACGCGCATGATGCCGCGGATGGCTTCCGGAGTGACATCACGTCGGGAGATGCCGGTGCCGCCGGTGGTCAGAATGAGACCACAGCCTTGCCGGGAAAACGATTGGATTGCCTGTTGAATTTGATCGATTTCATCGGGCACAAGCGCCTCGGCGGTGACCTGCCACCCGTAGGTTTCCGATACTTCACGCAGGGCTGGGCCGCCGTGGTCCTCGTATTCGCCGCGCGCGGCACGATCGGAGATAGTCAGGATGCCTGTCTGCATGAATTTTTTGAGTGAGGGAGGAGAAGAGTATGCCGGTTTACGAGGGTTGAGCCGGGGCTTTCGATTTGGTGAGAAGGCGCGTCTGGGTGATGCGGATATTCTTGTCGATTCCCTTGCACATGTCGTAGATGGTGAGGGCTGCCACGGAGACCCCGGTCAGGGCTTCCATCTCGACGCCAGTTCGGCTCAGGGTGCGCGCCGTGCAGCGAATCACGATCGATTCATTAGTGACAATCTCGAAGTCGATGGCCACTCGCGAGAGGGGCAGCGGGTGACAGAGTGGAATGAGCTGCGAGCAGGCCTTCGCACCCTGGATTCCGGCCACCCTGGCCACCGCCAGCACATCGCCTTTTGCAATGGTCGCCTGCTCGATCGCCCGGATTGTTTCGGCAGCAAGTTCAACGGAGGCTTGCGCGGTGGCCTCACGGATTTCGACCGGTTTGTCGGAAATGTCGACCATACTGGCCTTGCCAGCAGAATCGAGGTGTGTCAGTTGCGAGTCGGGCAGATCGGGCATGATGTTTCTGGGGGAGTAGGCAATGGCGAGAGGTTGCGATGCCGGTTCGGAAGGGGGGGTCAGCCGCCGATGGCGATCATGTGGCGGCCGGGTTGGTAACTTTCCCGGAAGGCATGTGTTTCCGGTTTGCGGTGCACCGCAAGTTTGAAAAGACGGGCGATCTCCTCATCGTCGGCACCTGCGCGGAGTGCGTCCCTGAGATCCACCTCGAGATGGCTGCCCAGGCAGGGACGGAGCTTCCCATCGCAAGTCAGGCGCAGCTTGTTGCAGCTGTCGCAGAAATGTAAGTCCGAGAGAGCGCTGATGAATCCGATCAATTGTCCCGTGCTGGCAACCTCGTAGTAGGAGGCCGGGCCATTTGTCCGGAAGTCGGGGCGCTGTCGCAGTGGGCCGGTTCGCAGTTCGATGATTTTGCGAGCCAACCCGCTACTGAGGAAACGCTCGTCGTCCAATACCAGCGCATCGGTCACGGGCATGAGTTCAATAAAGCGCAGCAGGGCCCCCTCTTCGCGGGCGAAATCGAGTAGAGGCAGGAGTTGGGCCTCGCTGCGGTTTTTCATCAGGACGGCGTTCAGTTTGACGGAGAGTCCTTCCGATCGCGCGGCACGGATTCCGCTGATGACCTTGCCAAGGTAGTCTCGCCCGGTCGTAGCGGCGTAGGATCGGGCATCGAGGCCGTCGAGCGAGATGTTGACGGAGTGGACCCCGGCTGCAGCAAGGCAGCGTGCCCTAGTGGTATCGGGCCTCGCTCCGGGTTCTGGGTCGCTGAGGAGGCTGCCGTTGGTGGAAACACCCAGATTCTTGATCCCCTCGATGGCGGAGAGTCTACGCACGAATTCGATTGCCCCTCGTCGGATGAGAGGCTCCCCGCCGGTGACACGCAGCTTGCTCACACCGAGTGTGGCTGCGACCCGGCACACCCGCTCGACTTCCTCGTAGCTGAGAAGGTCTTCCCGGGGCATCCAGGCCTGGCCCTCCTCGGGCATGCAGTAGAGGCACCGCTCGTTGCAGCGGTCGGTGATCGAGACCCTCAGGTAGGAGATTTTGTGGCCGAAAGTGTCTTCAATCATGAGTCAGTAAATTGCGTCGATTTCGGTGGTGCTGCCGGTCGATTGCTGGTATACGATAAGGGTATCCGTGTAAAAGTCTCAGGAAACCGTTCTAGCGGCTTGCCAGATGTTGGTTGCCTTGGTATTGCAATGAAAGCGAGATGAAGAAAATTCCAGTTTCTATTTTGAATCCATCAGCAGCCCTTGTTTTGTGCTCTGTCATTGCAGGTTGTTCGCACGGAAAGCAGCCAGACCCTCAGCAGATTGCCTATGAGAATCGCGTTCTGCAACTGCGTGCCGCGTACGACGTGCTCAGCCCGAATGACAAGCAGGCGGTTCTGGAGAAGCGCGTCGGCAAGGGTATGCACAAGGATGTGGTTTCCCTCTCGTGGGGACTGCCGGCATCTGTGGAACGCAGTTTTCAGGATGGCAGCGTGTTCGAGAAGTGGACCTACACCGATTATCATCCCAAGGCGTTGCACAATCAGGGCATGCCGCCTTACCAGGGGCCGGGATATTACAATCCCTCCCTGGGTGTCGAATATGCGCTGAGGGCTGCCGCGGTTGTCAACTTCAGGAACGACCGTGTGGTTGATTGGCAACAGTGGGAGGGAGGGCCGCCTGCCGCACCGGCGGCAAGTGCGCCACCGCAGTTTGATATCGAGGAGCCGGCCGAAGAGCCGGAGCCGGCTGCCACGAAAAAGACGCGACCGGAGAGAAAAGCAAAGCCGGAGAAAAAGCCGGAGGCTCAAAAAGAGAAGACCGCGAAGGGTATTTCCGGGGAGGCATCATCCGATGCCGATTCGGAATGGCAGGAAGACAACGAGTTTGCGCCTATCGGAGACGAGGGAGAAGAATTCGATATAGAGGTTCCCGCGGTGGAGGACGCCGGGTTGCTTGCTCCCTAGGTCCATAGGTCCATAAGTCCATAGGTCTATAGGGCCCTGAAGCAACGTTGTGGCAAAACTGTTGTCGGATCGGCGCTGGTGGCGCTGCTGTCATCCGGGTGCCACTCACCACTGATTGAGGTTTTCAGAAGCCGAGCATCGCTCGGATATGAGCCGGACTCACGCCGCTTTCCCGGTGGTGTGCCAGTGTAGTGGTGGCGTCGCGCTTTGCCAGCCGACGCCCATCCTCGTCGAGAATGAGTCGGTGGTGGTGGTAGTCGGGCAGTGGATAGCCCAGCAGTCCTTGCAGCACACGATGGATGGCCGTGGATGCGCGCAGATCTTCACCACGGATGATGCGATCGATGTTCTGCCAGGCGTCATCGACCACCACTGCAAGGTGATAACTCGTGCCGATGTCTTTGCGCATGATGATTTCATCGCCACAAAGAAACTCCTCGATCAGGAAGGTAGAGCCTTCCACCTCCTGCCAGGATCGTGCCGCGTCAGGAAGGACGGCGAGTGCGGCCGGGGTATCGAGCCGCAACCCATGAGGCTCTCCTGAGAGGATGCGTTGTTCACGTTCTTCTGGTCGCAGGTTGCGACAGGTTCCGGGGTAGACAGGATGCGCATGATGGGGGGCGGAAGCCAGATTGGCCAGCTCCTCACGGATTTTCTTGCGCGAGCAGAAACAGGGATAGAGAAGACCCTTCTCGGAGAGCTGCCGGATGGCGTCCTGGTAAGCGTGCCCACGCGTCGACTGCCGGACGGGCTCGCCCTGCCAGTGGATGCCGAGCCAGGCGAGGTCGCGATAGATGGCTGTCTCGTGATCGGGGTGGCAGCGATTGCGATCGATGTCCTCGATTCGAAGCAGAAACGTGCCATTGGTTCTCTGAGCTTCCTCGAAGGCAAGTAACGCAGAAAAGGCGTGTCCGAGATGAAGGTTCCCGGTTGGACTGGGGGCAAAGCGGGTGATCACTTCATGGTTTGGAGTTTACGCATGGGCAAAAGGAATCCCTGGCGTGCGGTTTCGTGCTGTCGCTTACTTTGGTGCGATTCATTCGCCGGGTGCAATTACTTTCACGCAGTCAGCATTGGACTACGCGGTCGGTGCCCCGTGGTCGTGGTGACGCGGGAATGTCGGTTGGCTCTGTGTCTTCTCATGGCATGACGCGTCCTCATGTTGCCATCGGTCGGGTGATTTTGCATAATCATGCGCATGGTAGCGCTTGGACACTCTGCGGCTGGCGCTGTGTTCGAACGCAGGCATTACCACACGTTGGGAATCACAGTCGGGGAGATACGGGATCGTGTGATCGGCAGCCGGGCAGCCGGGCAGGAGTTCAGGCAATCAAATGGATACGATGGATGCGGGGCGTTGACAGCTGGAATTCATCCTGCCAGTCTGTAATTGATGGTCCACCCTGTAGCGGTCAAAAAAGCAAAAGCCATCCGGGGTGCTCTGTTTGTTTGTTTGATGACTGGGCTGCTCGCGGGTTTGGCGCAGGCGGCTGATTGGCCGAACTGGAGGGGACCTGATCATGATGGGTCTTCCGGGGAAGTGGGTTTGCCGACGATCTTTTCGCAGCAACAAAGTGTTCGCTGGGTGAGTCAGCTGGCTGGGGAGGGGGCCTCGACACCCTGCACCTGGGAGGATCGTGTCTTCGTGACAGCGGTTGTCCCGGGTTCTGAGCCGACCGGCGATGGGCAGTTGGTGATGCAATGCCTGGACATTGCCAGTGGTGATCTTCTTTGGGAGCACAGGCGTTCCGGACGCACGCGGTTGGATGAACGCAGCAACACGGCCTCTCCTTCGCCGACCTGCGATGGCAAGCGGGTGGTGTTTTTCTTTGGAACCTGCGACTGTTTTGTCTTCACGATTGGTGGCGAACTGCTGTGGGAGAGAAAGTTGACGCTGGATGAACACTATCCGGCATTTCTCTGGACGTTCGCGTCCAGCCCGATTCTTCTGCGGGACAGGATCTACCTGCCGATCCTGCAGCGCGACCAGAGTTTCATACACAATGGTTTGGCGCGTGGAAAGCCTGGGGCGACCGATAACAAGTCCTACTTGCTTTGTCTTGATGCTGGCACTGGGCGGGAGATCTGGCGGCAGGAACGTGTTTCGCTGGCGGTGGCCGAGTCACGAGAGGCTTTCTCCACGGTGGTGCCGGTGGTCCATGATGGAGTGGAGCGGCTGATCGTTGCGGGTGGTGATTGTGTGACTGCGCACGACCCGCTGACGGGTAGCGAATTGTGGCGATGGGGCACGTGGAATCCCGATCGCATCGGGCATTGGCGACTGGTTCCGACGCCCTGTCCGGGAGCTGGCATGGTGGTCATACCGGCTCCAAAGAAAGCCCCGGTGTATGCGTTGTATCTGCATGCTGCCGGAGACTTGGGGGCCGACAGGCTGGCATGGAAAAGCGATCCGGATCATGCCACCAGTGATGTGTCTTCCGCACTCTTTTACGGCGGAAGGTTTTATCTCGTCGACGGAGACAGAAGAGAGAAGGCACTGGTGTGCATCGATCCGAGTGATGGGGCTGTCCTGTGGAGAGGGGTGCTGGAGACGAAAGACAAAATGGAAGCCGCCGCGACCGGGGCCGATGGCAAAATTTACATGATTGACCATGGTGGCAAGGTGTTCGTGGCGCGCGCGGGTGGAGATTCCTTCGAGCTTCTTCACGAAGTAGAGATGGGCCAGAGAGGTGATGAGGCTGCCCGTTCCGCAATTGCCGTTGCCAATGGCGGTCTGTTGATCCGCACGGGCAGCCGGCTTTACCATGTTGGCGAGTAACAGCAGAGCGTCAAAAGCTGGTGGTTGCGCATCGACCTGGCCAAGGTTTCGGGAGCAACGAAACAGCAGCGTTTTATTCCCGGACAGGAATCTTATTGGAGGCTCCGCTGGCGGCTCAGGTTCTCGAGTTCTGCGAGTGCGATTCCTGCAAGGAAGAGGGACCCTGTTATGAGAATGGGGCGGGTATCCTCGGCGAGAAGTTGGCGGAGAGCGTGAGCGGCGTCAGGCGCGACCTCGATGAAGTTTGCGATCTCCGGAAATTCCCGCCGCAACGCATCGGCAACCTGTTCGGCAGGCAATGATCGGCTGGTGTCGATTTCGGTGATGAGAATGCGCTCCACCATGGTGGTGAGTGGGCGGAACGTTGCGGCAAAATCTTTTTCCTCGAGACTGGCGAAAAGCAGGGTGGCCACAGTTTGCGGAAAACGCTCGTGCCAGGCAGCGACAAGGGTGGCAGAGGCCGCGGGGTTGTGAGCGCCATCGATTACGATGGGATAACGCTGGTTGTGCCGATCAAGAACCTGAAACCTCGCCGGCCAGCGGGTCTCCTCGAGGCCCCTGTTGAGCAATTGCGTATCAATCTGAATGCCTGAATTCTGTATTAACTGGATTGCAAGAGCGGCGTTTTGTTGCTGGTGGGCACCGTAAAGACCGAGGGTCGAATCGCCGAGATTCAATGCTTCACTCGATGTCACCGGGCAGCCAAGTTGCGTTGCCTGCTGCAGGATTACACGGTTTGCGGCAGGTTTTTGCGACCCCAGAGCGAGGGGAACTCCCGGCTTGAGAATGCCTGCTTTTTCTCGTGCGATCTCGCTGATGGTGTTCCCGAGCCAGCTTGTGTGATCCAGTCCAATCGCAGTGATCGCAGTACTTGTCGGCGTCACCGCACTGGTGGCATCGAGCCGACCTCCCATGCCGGTCTCCAGAATTACCACATCGACCTTCATGCGGTCGAAGTGAACCAGAGCCATGGCGAGGATGAGCTCGAAGAATGTCGGGTGAGGGTTCCAGTCAGCTGTGATATCACGCAGGTGGTTGATCAGGCCGGCTAGATCCTGGTCTGCGATGGGGTTGCCATCGACCCGAATGCGTTCGTTCGCCTTGATCAGGTGAGGTGAGGTAAACAGCCCGGTGTGCAACCCGTGGTGGCGGCAGATGGATTCTGCAAACGCGCAGGTCGAGCCCTTGCCGTTGGTTCCGGCGACGTGGAGAATGTGCGGATGATTCCCCGGCAGGTCGAGCAGCTCGAGCAGACGCTGCATGTTTTGCAGGCCAAGCTTGATGCCGAATGTCTGGGTGGAGAAAAGCCATTCAATGGACGCCTCGTAATCCATCCTCGGTGGCAATAAAGTCCGGGTGCGTAAAGGAGATAACGCGTTGCAATCCGGTGCTGAGGAAGCCGGATCGCCGAGTGTGCAGGGACCCCTCGGTCGATCGGGCTTACGATTGCTAAAACAGGGCAGCCTTGGCAAGTTGCAGCTTTGAGGGCAGGGCTTTTGGCTGCATGTAGAGGAGCAACTCTGCGAGGGTGTTTTTCATATCGGAGCGTGTCACGATGAGATCCACGAGTCCGTGCTCCTGCAGAAACTCGGCGGTCTGGAAGCCGGGCGGCAGTTTCTCCCCGGTCGTCTCCTTGATTACCCGCGGGCCGGCAAAACAGATCTGGGCACCGGGTTCAGCGATGATGATGTCTCCGAGTGTGGCGAAGCTCGCGGTGACACCTCCGGTGGTGGGATTGGTGATCACCGAGACATAGGGCAGTCCGGCCCGATCGTGACGGGCCAGTGCAGCCGCGGTCTTGGCCATCTGCATCAAGCTGAGAATACCTTCCTGCATCCTTGCTCCCCCAGACGCCGAGAACAGGATCATGGGCAGTCGCTCGGATGTGGCTTTTTCGACTGCGCGGGTGATCTTTTCGCCGACGACCGATCCCATGCTGGCGGCCAGGAAACGAAAATCCATTGCCGCCACGCAGATTTCACGGTCCTCGAGTTTGCCAGTGCCGGTGACCACGGCCTCTCGAAACCCGGTTTTCTGCTGGTATTTCGCGACTTTTTCCTCGTAGCCGCCGAAGCCCAGAGGATCAATGGTCACGAGGTTTTGATCCATCTCTTCGAAAGTTCCCTCGTCGAGCAGGGAGCGGATACGCTCGCCGGCACTCAAGGTGAAGTGAAATCCGCACTCCGGGCAGACATGCAGATTTTTCGCCAGTTTCTGGTCGTAAATAGTCTCCTTGCAGCCCGGGCATCTTTGCCAGAGACCTTCCGGCATGTCGCTTTTTTTCTCGCCCAGACCGCTGACGGTTCTCTTTTTGAAGATTCCCATGGAGTAAGAATAGACGATCTTCCGCGGCGGCTAAAGTAATAAATTTCCCTTCACGCACGGGTTGCTGTGGCAACGATAATAGACTTTGGTTGAGCAAGTTGGAGAATTGCAAGGGCCGCGTGGTGGGTGGTGGCACCGGTTGTAAGCACGTCATCCACGAGAATGACGGTGCAATCGTTGAGGCGTGTTGGAGATGGGCAGAAAAATCCCCTTCGCGGACCGAAAGCACCCTCGAGATTGGCGAGACGTTGGCTGCGGTTAAGACGGGTCTGACGGGGAGTTGGAAGCAGCCGCACCAGGCAATCGAATACTGGGATCGCGAGTTCTTTACCTGCCACCAGAGCGAGCTCGCGGGCCTGGTTGAAGCCGCGTTCCCGTAACCTGATGCGGTGTGCCGGCACCGGCACGAGCACGGCCTTACCGGGAAGCTCGATGCGGGGATCTTCGGAAATGGCTGCTGCAACCATCCTGCCGAGCGGGTCGCGCAACCAGCGTTGCTGCTGGTATTTAAGCCTGTGAACCATGTCACGGACCAGTCCAGCATTGCGATAGCGGGAGACGGCAAAGTCAAAGGCGAATGATCGGTCTCGACAGCTCGCGCATTGGAAGGGTTGGTCGAATTGGCCGCAGTAGGGTTCACCGCAGATGCGGCAGCGCTCGGGAGGCATTGCCATGAGCTGGTTCCTGCAGCGCGAACAGGTGATGTCCGCGTGTCCGTTGCGGGATATAAAGTGATTACAGGCCGGGCAGACAGGCGGGAAAATCAGATCGAGGGCAATCCGCGCAAGTGAATGCCCTGCTGATGGAGATTGCCACGGTGATTTTTTCAGTGACAACGTCGTCACGGTATTGAGGGCTCGCTTGTTTGTGATTGCAGGGGCGGATCTGTGCTCGGCGGTTGCAGTTTTTGAATATTCAGGAAGCCCGAATCGGTGCCCGCGAGCCTGTTCCAATGGGTTGCCTTCCATGAAAACACATAATTGTCTTTTTTCCCAAGCTCATACCACTGGACGATGGGCGCGCCGATATATCCCTTCAATGAGACAAGTTTCTCGAGATGCTCCTTTCCGAGTTGTTGACCTTGGAGAAACTGCCCTGTCTCGTAAAGCGTTCGGCTGCCGGTATCGAAAACCCAGAGCGGAACGGGAGCCAGCTGACTTCGGTCGGCTCGAGTTGTCGCGACCAGAGCGGTGCGATCCGAAGTCCAGCTCAGAGTTCCGAAGAGCGGCATTTTACTTTTTTCCGACCTCGAGCTGGAGCGTTTGTCCGCATCGTAGTTCAGGTTGGCGATGCGCTGGGGTGTGGCGCGGTGGTCGATATCACGAATGAAAAGAGTGGCCCGGCGATCTGCGATGCCTCGATGGTAGAGAATGAGTTCGCAAGTGTCCTCCGGGAAAGAGAGGATCTGCAGCGATGGATACTCGAGGTAGTTGATGCCTTCCCTGATGATCGCAAAGGCAATGACGGCGGTCACGGTGGTGAGCACCAGGAATTTGATCGCGGTATCCATTGGGGCGGATGGCGCCGTTTCAAGGAAGTTTTGCGGAGAGCAGACGCGAGGAGCGCATGCGTTCGGCCTCGATAATAGCCGCCAATCGCGCGAAATCCTCCTCGGGTGTTCGTGAGATGAGGGTGTACTGGTAAGCCGGCCAGCATTGCATTTCCACGTTGGCATTGTTGATTCGCAGCCTCAATTCCGCCTCGGTTTCTGTCTTGCGTCCGCGCAGGCGGGATTCGAGCTCACTCATGCTCGGAGGTAGGACGAAGACGTCGCTACGGGAGACCTGGATCGCCGCGTCGTTGCAATTGCGAATGAGCGCGGCTCCCTGGACGTCGACATCCATGAGAACATCGGTTCCCTTGTGCAGGCATTCGAGCACCGAGGACTTGAGTGTGCCGTACAGATGATCGTGGACGCGGGCGTATTCGAGAAATTCGCCCATGGCGATCTTCTCCTCGAATTCATGCATGGAGAGAAAGTGGTAGTCCTGTCCATTGATTTCTCCTTCCCTGGGAGGCCGTGTCGTGCAGGAAATGGAGTGGGTGCAGCCGGCTTCTGCCGCCATGCGGCGACAGAGCGTTGTCTTGCCTGATCCCGATGGTCCCGAGATGACCAACAGGATTCCGGTGCGTGGCTGATTTGCCGTGACTTGCATTTTTTCAGGGTCAGCCACTTGCAACAGCAGCCAAGCTATTGTGAGAGTTTGGAGATGGCAGGTGATTACTCGATGTTCTGCACTTGTTCCCGAATTTTCTCCACCTCGGTTTTACCCTGTACAACGAGTTGTGCAATAGCGGCGCTGTGGGCTTTGGATCCGATCGTGTTGAACTCGCGGGAGAGCTCCTGGCTGAAAAAGTCCAGGGAGCGACCGGTGGGCTGGGTTTGCTTGATGAGTTCACGGAATTTCTTCAGGTGGCTTGCAAGGCGGGTGAGTTCTTCCGTGATGTCCGATTTCTCCGCAAAAAGAGCGATCTCCCGAATCAGTCGTTCATCATCCATTGGCAGGGGTAACCCGGCATGTTTCAGGCGCTCGGCCAGTTGCGTGCGGTAATGCTCGACAACCGTGGCGGCCAAGTCCTTGATGGCAGCGGTGGTCTCCTGTTCCAACCTGTCGATGCGTGCCTCCAGATCGATTCGCAGATTGGTGCCTTCGGTTTTGCGTGTGGCGATGAGTTCCTCGATGGCTTGGTCGAGCGCGGGCTGGATGCCTTGCCACGCTGCCTCCGGCTGCAAGGCATCCTCCTCCAGAGCAAAGATTCCGGGTGCTCGGAGCAGATCCCCAGCATGGATGTCGAGCTGGATATCCGGCGCAATGGCAGCAAGTTCCCTGAGCCCTGCAAGGTAGTCCGCAGCCAGTGCGTGATTGATCCGGAGGCCGGTGGTCGCAGTGCTGGTGGCAAGTGGAAGTATGTGGATTGAGATCGTGATTCTGCCTCTCGACACGCGCTCCAGCAGGCGTTCCTTGATTTTCGGTTCCAAGGTTACGAGCGGACGGGGAATTCCGATTACCACATCAGCGTGTTTGCGGTTTACCGAACTGACCTCGACCCGGTAGCACACCTGGGAGTCGATGTGTTCGCCGCGGCCAAAACCTGTCATGCTGTGCATGTGCTCAAGGTGTGCCCGGGACACGCGGGTGACAACCCCGGTTTGGATGGATTCGTTCGGCAAGTGAAGCGATGGTTCGCGTCGATTGCGGAGCCCGCGATTCGCGCGCACAGGAAATTCCCCGCGGACGGTTTCGAGAGGGCGCGTGGTGGGTTGCCTGCCCGGTCGGCTGGATCAGCTGAACCGGAAGAATCGATCTATCGCCTGCGGAAGAGCTTGCGCAGCCTTTTCTCCCCGATTTGTTGCTGCTCCAGCGGCGCTGGAACAAGGGAAGTGTTCGGCGGCGGCGCTGCAAATCGAGTTGATGCCGCCGGTGCCGTGTCCTCGGTTGCCGCTGAATCATCGGAAGTTTCTGGAGCATTGGTTGCCTCCTCAGTTGTCGCGATGGACCAGATTTCAATCACCTGATTGCCACCGGGTTTTTCGGAATCGAACCGCTCCGTTGGGCCGAAATAAGCAGCCTCCAGTGGCATATCTTCGACCAGATCACGATTTATCAGGCGCGTCACGACCAGCATGCGTCTTTCGGAGAGTGGCCGCATTGTTTCCGGCGTGTCCGATACGCCCGTGTAGGCAAGGAGAAGAAAATCGACATCCTGATTCGGCCCGGTGCCAAGAGCAGCCAGTTTATCGACTTCGGATGCCTCGATGTTGATCCCTGTATCCGGG
This sequence comes from Verrucomicrobiales bacterium, assembly GCA_040263955.1. Classification (GTDB taxonomy): domain Bacteria; phylum Verrucomicrobiota; class Verrucomicrobiia; order Verrucomicrobiales; family DEV007; genus CALSSN01. The sequence continues at coordinate 2,413 of JBDQJG010000004.1, read as the reverse complement.
AAAAAGATGCGTTGTTGCAGGGTGGCGCGGTGCGGTAGTTCTGTTGCCTCGAGCTGTTCATCAAGACTGGCAGTTGATCCTGTTCCTGGCGTGCCATGCATGGTTTTCAGGGCGCGCAGGAGATCGGCTGATCGCGGCTTGAGTTCCTCGGTTGACTGCAGCAGGAAGGGGCGGGCCTTGAGAACCGAACCGGAGGTCTGTGCGGCAGGGTTTGCGCTGGAGGGGTCGGGGCTCTCGTCAGTTCCCGCGGGTTGGATGATCGCCTCAGGGTTGAGCAGGTCTTCCGCGTCTTTCTCCTCCGCAGGTGCCAGCTCTTTTGGTTCGGTAGAGAATTCGTCGGCCTGTTGTTCTCTTGGTTCCGCTGCGTCGGACACTTCATCCGGCAGCACGACCGTGGTAGGTCGGATGGTGCGAGTGGCAGATTCGGCTACAGGTTGCCCGGATAATGGCTGGGCGTCGGCGGTAGATTCGGCGACAATCTCGTTGGCAGCGCGCACCTCGGTAGGTCGCACCACGACCGCGGGCAGAACAGGCAGCTCTGCTTCTGGCTGCTGCACGGACTCTTCTGCGTCCTCCGGCTTGGCAGCGGGTTCCTCCGCGTTGAGCGGAATATCGTCGTTGCTTGTTACGGGTTGCTCTGTGTCCTCTGTTGTCTCTCCGGGCTCTGCGGCGGGCTCTTCAGCCGACTGCTCGTCAGGGTATTTGTCGAGTTTGTCGGCAACTTGCTGCGAGTCGGCTTCTGGCTTGGTTTCCTCAATCGATGCTTCCGGCTGCGCGGCCAGCCCTTCGGCTGTCGGGGTGGCAGGGCGCACCTCGGCAGGTCGCACCACGACCGCGGGTAGAACAGGCTGCTCTTCCGGCTCCTGCGCGGGGTCGTCTGCGACCTCCGGAGCGGCAGCCGATTTCTCCACGGTCAGCGGAATATCAGCATCGACGGGTGCCGCCTCTGCGGGCCGTTGGTTTGGCTCGCCGGTCTCCTGTGCGGATTGTTCGACCACCTCGAGCTCTTCGGCAGTGGGCGCCTCCGCAGTCAGTGGGCCATCGTCCTCGACGAGCTCCGCCTTGTTGGGTTGTGTGGCAGGTTTGGACGGTTCGAACTGATCGAGTTCTTCGAGGTCTTCGGTTTGCTCCCCGGTCTCCCCGGTGGCCTGCTCGTCGGGCTTTTCGGCAACTTGCTGCGGGTCGGTTTCCGGCGTGGCTTCAAGAATCGCCTCTTCCGGCTGCGCAGTCAGGTCTTCAGCTGTCCGGGTGGCAGCGCGCACCTCGGCAGGTCGCACGACAACGGCGGGCAGAACAGGCTGTTTTGTGATCTCCGGTTCGGGTGCTTCATCGGGTTCGGGAGTCGGCAATGGTGGTTCCTCCGGATCGGATGGGGGAAGTTGCAGTGACCAGATCTCGACGACGCGATTGCGGGAAAGTTTGTTCCGGTCGAACCGCTCGGTCGACCCAAGGTAGGCAGCTTCCAGTGGAATCGTCGTTGCCAGGTTGTCACGCATGACGCGTGCCACGCTCAGGGCACGTTTTTCCGAGATCGCCTTGTTTTGCTCGGGGGTGCCGGTGGTGTCGGCGTAACCGACAATCACCAGCCCCTCGACGTCGTCACCCAGAGGCCGGGCCATCTGGGCGAGTTGTTGGGCAATTTCCTCGCTGATCCATGTGGCGCCGTGGCCGAAACCGATGCGGCGGCGCAGGAGAACCTGGTAGCGGGCTTCGACTTCTCTCTGCAGGATCTCGAGTTGTGGTTCGGCACCCGGTTTTGCGGGTGCATTGTGGATGGCGAGCAATGCCTGGAACAGGGCAGCGGCCCGCGGGCTCAGCTCGGTGGCGTCCTTGAGAATGGATTGCTCGGCGGCAGGGGCAGTTGCATCAGCCGTTTCAGCTGATTGTTCGAGAGATTGCTCGGTCGCCTGTTCATCGGTCTTCTGCAAGGATTCTTCTGCAACCTCTGGTTCGGCAGTCGGTTGCTCCTGGGTCAGCGGAATACTGGGGTCGATGCGTACTGTCTCATCGAGCTGATCGGGCTCCGCGGCGGGTTCCCCGGTGGCCTGCTCGTCAGGTTGCTCGTCGGACTTTTCGGCAACTTGCTGCGGGGCGGCTTCTACCTCGGTTTCCGTGATCGATGCTTCCGGCTGCGCGGCCAAGTCTCCAGCGCTCTGGGTGGCAGCGCGCACCTCGGTGGGTCGCACCACAACCGCTGGCAGAACAGGCTGCTCTTGCGGCTCCGGCGCGGACTCTTCCGCGACCTCCGGCTCGGCAGTCGGTTCCTCCTCGGCCAGCGGAAGATCGGCGTCGATGGGTGCTGCCTCATCGGGCTGATCGGACGGCTCTGGCGCTTCGGCTTTCTCGGGTTGTTCGGTTTGCTCGGGTTGTTCGAGAGTCTCCTCGGGATCTGTCGCAAGTTCCTCGGTCTCCT
>JBDQJG010000003.1:0-40716 GCA_040263955.1 Verrucomicrobiales bacterium | reverse complement strand
CGGCTGGCCGGACCTGTATGTCTGCAAGGCGGGATCCCTGCAAAGCGACCGGCTGCGCCAGAACCGGCTCTTCATCAACCAGGGGGACCTGACCTTCGTGGAACGCGCCGCGCAGTGGCGTGTCAATGATGCCGGCTTCGGCACCCAGTCGTATTTCCTCGACTTCGACAAGGACGGCGACCTCGACATGTACCTGGTCAATCACCGCCCGGATTTCGAGAATACCGGCACGCTGGACCCTCACCTGGAAACCTCATTCTCCCCCTACTCCTCGGACAAGCTCTACCGCAACGACGGCGATTTTTTCACTGAGATCACCCATGCCGCCCGGCTGGTCAACAAGGCATGGGGACTGAGCGCTGCGGTCGGCGACTTCAACGGCGACAGCTGGCCGGACATCCATGTCTGCAATGACTTCCTGGCTCCCGACTATCTCTACATCAACAACCGGGACGGAACCTTCTCTGACCAGGCGCCGGCCCGCTACGGCCACATTTCCTTCAACAGCATGGGTAGTGACTACGCGGACATCGACAATGACCTGCTGCCCGACCTGCTGGTGCTGGAGATGGCCGCCGAGGACCACGTGCGTGGCAAGGCCAACATGGCGACCATGAACACCCGGCAGTTCAACGACCTGGTCGATTTCGGCTATCACCACCAGTACATGCTCAATACCCTGCAGCGGAACACCCCCGCCGGTCGGTTCAGCGAGATCAGCCAGCTCGCGGGCATTGCAAAGACCGACTGGAGCTGGGCAGGCCTGATCGCCGACCTCGACAACGACGGCTGGAAAGACATCTTCGTGACCAACGGCATCCTTACGGAACTGGGCAACCAGGATGCGGGCAACGCATTGCACGCGCTGGCCCGGAAGGGGCCGCTGAACTTCGTGGACGTGCTGGCGGTCTACCCGTCGACCAAGCTGGGCAACTATGCCTTCCGCAACCGGGGCGACCTGACCTTTGCCACGGTCTCGGCCGACTGGGGCCTGGACACGCCGACCCACTCCAACGGCGCGGCCTGGGCTGATCTGGACAACGACGGCGACCTCGACCTGGTCATCAACAACCTCAACCACGAGGCGCAGATCTACCGCAACAACACCACCGGTTCCTTCATCCAGCTGCGCCTCGCGGGGGAGGGGCAAAACCCGCTGGCGCTCGGGGCCAGCGCCACCATCTCCACCGGTGGCGGGCGCCAGTTCCAGCAACTCTATCTCTCCCGCGGCTACCTTTCCTCGGTACACAATGTCCTGCACTTCGGCCTCGGGGAAGCACGGCAGGTCGACGAGATCGTGGTCACATGGCCAGACGGCAGGGAGACCAGGCTGGAAGACATCGAGGCCAACCAGGTCCTGAAAATACGCCAGCAGGATGCCACACCCTCCCCGAGCCCGCAGGATCCTTCCGCAAAGCCAGGCACGCTGCTTGCCCGCATCGATCTTGCCGAACGCGGCCTGACATTTCGCCACCGGGAAAACCCCTTCGATGACTACCGTGTGCAGGTGCTCCTGCCGCACAGCCAGTCGAGCAACGGCCCGTTCCTGGACACTGCAGACGTCAACGCGGACGGCCTGCAGGACCTGTTCATCGGCGGCGCAGCCGGACAGGCGGGTGCACTCTTCCTGCAACAGGCGAACGGCAGCTTCGAGAGACAAGCAGCATCCCCCTGGGAAAAAGACAAGCAGCACGAGGACCTCGGAGTGCTGTTTTTCGATGCCGACGGCGACGGCGACCCGGATCTTTACGTGGTCAGCGGCGGCAGCGAGTTCCCCGAGGGCAGCCCGCTGCTGCGCGACCGGCTCTACTTCAACGACGGCCAGGGAGCATTCCGGCGGAACCCGGACTCTCTGCCCGACCTGCGTTCCAGCGGGCAGTGCGTGGTCGCTTCAGACATCGACGCGGACGGCGACCTGGATCTGTTCATCGGGGGACGCACCATTCCCGACCGCTACCCCTACCCGCCGAGCTCGCACCTGCTGGTCAATGACGGCGGCCACTTCCAAGAAGCGACCGAAGAGCTCGCCCCCGAACTGAAGAAGATCGGCATGATCACCGGTGCGGTGTTTTCCGACCACGACCACGACGGTGACGAGGACCTGCTGGTTGTCGGTGAATGGATGCCGATCACGGTATTCGAGAACCGGGGCGGCAAACTGCTGCCCTCGAAAATCACGTCACTTGCCGGCACGCAAGGCCTGTGGTTCAGCATCGCGGCTCGCGACATCGACGGCGACGGAGACACCGACTATTTCGCCGGCAACCTCGGGCTGAACTCGAAATTCAAGGCGAGCGCAGAAAAGCCCTTCCTGATCTTCGCCGATGACTTCGACGACTCCGGGAGCTGCGATATCGTGCTCAGTTCCCGGCATGACGGCAATCTGGTGCCATCGAGGGGACGGCAATGCTCAGCACAGCAGATGCCGTTCATCGCGAGGAAATTTCCCGACTACCAATCCTTCGCAGAGGCCAGCCTGGCGGACATCTACGGCAGGCAGGCACTCGAAAAGGCCTTCCAACGAAGCGTGACCCGGCTGGACAGCCTTTTCCTCGAGAACACCGGCGACGGCCAGTTCGCCATCCACAGCCTGCCCATGCCGACCCAGGTGGCACCGGTCATGGACTTCGGGTTCCTGGACTTCAATGGTAACGACCGCGAGGAGGTCATCCTCGTGGGCAACCACTACCGGACCGAGGCGGAGACCGTCCGCTACGACGCCTCCCATGGTTCGGTGCTGTCACTGCACCATGGGGGCTTCAAAGTGATCGACATGGCAGATTCGGGATTTTTTCACCCCGGCAATGCCCGTGACCTGCAGATCATCAGAACTGTCCAGGGTCCCCTCCTCCTGGTGGCCGACAACGACGGCGAACTGCGCGGCTACGCGCGCGGCAAGCGGTAAACTTTCATACCGCAATGGTCTGACCACGGAATCAACAGAAGGGACGGAAATTGAGATGGTCGTTTACCTTTTTCACGCCTTTCGAACATCACTTATCAGGCGAGCAGCCAAATCTTTGTAAGCGATTCTTGTTCCGTGTGTTTTCGTGCTTTCCGTGGTTCCTATTCTCCTTTTCAGGGTTACTGTGCAGCGTCCGGTGTCAGGCCGGGCTGCGGCACCGGCTTCGGAAGCAACCCGCGTTCCTGCATCTCTTTCAAATCAGCCTCGGGATCATAACCACCACTGCCCTCGAGTCGCTTGCGCACCTCTTTCATCTTTTCGTAATCTTCCGCTGTCGGCTCGCCAGGAATCTCTCCGCTGGCAATGGCCTCGCGAAGCGCGCGCGCCTCCCTTTCGGACTGCTCCCTCACCTTGGTCCGATAACTTCGTGTGGGTGTTTCCACCTCTTTCATCTCGCCGTTGATCTCCATGACATACTTGAAGTGATTCAATTCATCTGTGGTCAGGGAGAGTTCTTCTTTTCCTTTCACCTTGAAGTCAGCATCATGGCGATAGCGGGCCAGGGCCTTGGCATCGATCCCGGCAACCCACGGTGTAGCCTGCTCAATGGTCGCCGCAGGAGCGAACTCCAGCTTGAACACAAATCGATCGTTGACGAGCACTGCAACCTGCAATGGACCATTGTCGGGCTGGCTCACTATCGCCTTGTGCCCTGCGAGTCGCAGATACCCGGTCAATCTGGAATCCACACCAGTCTCCTGCCACGCCATGAACTCGACCTTGACCAACGGGCTCATGGCCGCATCAGAGGCCTGCACATTGACAGCAAGAGGACCCATGGGAACCCCTTCCTCTGCTGCCTGCAGCGCGGCCTTCGCCCTGACCCCGTCGCCTGCCACGTAGCGTCGTTCCGAGTGGCTGTATCCCCCTTCGTTGGCGATCGACGCCCGACCACGGGAGACCGTGAGTTCCCATCCCTCCGGCACCTCAGGCATGGCATCAAGAAACACCGGAGGAGGAAGAGGCAGAGCAGCCGTTGCGACCTGGCCGACAAGAGCCACTGCAACGCCCGTGAAAACCCTGAAGATTCGCGAGGCTCCAATAGGAAAATAACGAACAACTTGTTTAGTTTTTTTAAAATCACTCATCGATAAAACGGAAAAACTTCACCTCGTATTTATACACCGGCTCAACCGGGTTGTAAGCCTCCTCGAAGGTCGCTGCGGCACCCGTAGAGACGGCAACACCTCCGAAACGCCCGTGGTAAGTATCAGTCTGGTTGCCAATGTAACCCCACTGGATGTCCTGAGTCGCCATCCCCACCACTCCGGCAACAGCACTGGGCCCGTCGATCTCCGGCCACCAGGCCTCGCACTCTTCTCCCGGCCCGTTGCCCTTATGTCCGGTATACATCGGATGGCTTCCAGGCAGGTCGGTCATGACGCTGCGGTTCTCTTTGTCACCGTCACCATCGATGTCGTAGTCGGCATTGAACTGCGGACTGGCTATTCGATCGAACACACCAGTGACCGAATCCACATGGGCATTGCCGGGAACCCCGTCCTTGCCCGGATAGATGGAACGTTCCACCAGGGCATAAAAGCGCCGCTCTCCGGTGACCTGGTCACCCTTTTCGAACACGCCGTCATTCACTCCGTCCAGATTACCAAGGACTTTCTGCACTGTCTGCGCGACCCCCCAGACGCCGAAGGTATTCGAGTTGGTGGTCAGACAGCTGTACATGTTGCGCAGAACTGTCTCCTTGTTCCACTCGCTTCTGCCTTTCGCGTAGTTGGTCACACCCGCCAGTTCACCGGGATACAGGAAGTAATTCGTAGCACTCTGGGCATCGAGAATACTGGTCACGAACGCATCCGCTTCATCCGGGTCACTCCTGTCTCGCAGATTGTAGAAAACCCCCTCAAGGGGCCGCTGTCTTTCCGGCGCATCAAACCACACCGACTTGGGAAAGATCTCCGTGTTGATATTTACCTTGCCCGCAGTCGAGTGCATATGACTGACTGTGTTAAACTCGTCCGGACCGCTGGCATCATCGGCATACTGATCGGTCTGATAAAGATAGGAAGGCGTGAAAATTTCGGAGAGCAGCCAGTCCGGAAGACCGCCGATGGTCGAAACCGTGCCTTTCCCACCATAGTTAAGTGACTGCCAGGGCACGTTGTTGACTAAACCACTGGGAATAAGAGACAGTTGCCCGGCCGAGGGCATCCGCGAACGCATATCATGGCCATTGCCGCGATTCCGGTCCACCCACGGGTAGCCGCTGCCGAGACCCGCAGGCCACGGAATCCGCCAGCCCTGACCTACGTCGTCTCCGGTATCGGGCAGAACAAAGCGAAGCTTGCTGGTATCCTGCCCTCCCCAGAGCCAGAAGTCGGCAGGAGTCGCGCTGTTTCCCCACTCCCGCCAGTCATCCAGATTCGGGGCTCCCATAGTCCCTTGAAAACGCGGATCAATGTGAGTGGCACTGGTCACCCGCCAGTTCTGGCTGTTTCCGTAAAGTCGCGGATCGGTGGTATTTTCCCAACCAAACGTGACAGGGCCTGCTGCGGGAACCAGATTAATGTCCGCTGCAAGCAGATCCTGATCGGCCGGAAGGTTCTGCCCTGCCGGCACGGCACTGAATACTGAAGGTCGTGTCCAGGTCGGGTAGTGCCCCCAGTTCCTGAGTGCCTGCATCGGGGTCATAGAAAGCGCGTAACCGCTTCCTGCGAGACCAAAGCGAAATTGGAACTGAAGTTGCAGCTCATTGTTACTCAGCTTCGCAGGGCTGTAGGTCGGATCCAGATCAGAATAGTTGACTGCGAAATCCCGGATCGTCGTCTCATCCGGGGTCAGCGGATCAGTGTCATGGTCCCAAGGACCGTAAAAACCATAAGGAAACAATTGGGCATTGGCAGAATTCGTGCTGGCATCTCTGATACCGTCCCGGTGTTTCCAGTGGTTTGTTCCCCATCTGCTCAGGTCATCAGTGAAGTTCCAATCATCGGCGATCTTGGTGATATAAAACCAATCACTGGTGGCCACCTGAAAATTCCAGCCGCCGTCTATCGATGATGAAGGATAACCCAGTGAGGCCCAGTTTCGGGTACCGGTGGGCCCTCCCCACCATGGTGCTCGGACTGCAAGTTTACTATTATTGCCACTATTCCAATTCCCGATATCCCACTGCGAGTGCCAGCCTGTGTCGCCCGTAAGACGGGTATGCACCGGGATTCCGAGTGTCCGCTTCTTGGCCGGATCCCCTCCCGACTCCCAGTCTCCCAGTACTGCGCTGCGGTCCGCCACATTCCCTGCCCGGTGCCCCCAATGAGGGGTGATAGACGTCCAAGGTGAAACAGGCCCACGCCGCCCGAAAATATTCAGAACGTCAACATTCACAGGAAGCTCATTCAAGTCATTCCACCTGTTCTGGTTCCATGTCTGCTCGTAGGGAGAAAAGTAGTACTCGGCTTTCCAGCGAAACTTGTATCGCACGTGAGTCGTCCCAACCAGTTCCGGCTCTACCTCGAACTGGACCTCAGTAATGTAGGGGCCCGAATCATGAGGCATCATGAGCTTACCCTTGTAGCGAATCTGATTGTTAATTCTATCCGTATTCAATGGCTTCCAATGGGTGCCCTCATCAGCCGCATCGTCATAATACCACATGGCGGTAAGCGGCCAATCCCAGTTATATCCTCCCTGCCCGCCTCGGTGATTGACCAATGCCATTCCCCTTTTCTGGTTCGGACTCGGATCACTGTCACCCGCACAGTGCGCAAACCACCAGGCATTCAGCGCAGTTTGATACTGGGTTCTCCTATCCGCCACAATCCCACCTGACACATACGTGCCACCACCACCTTTCGGCCATGTGTTACGCAAATAACGGTAGATACGATCGACCGATTCCAGATTGATCCGCGTCCACTTCACATTGGCCCCAGCGGCAGCCAGGTTGACGTAAGGCACGCGATCTGTCGCATTGTTGGGAGCCGGGCTTTTGTCATTATAAACGAAAGGCCCGTGGTAGTTACCTCCCCCTTCCCGTCCCTCGGCGCTAATACTCAGATAATGCCTGGCACGCCCGAAGGCATCGAACTCAGGCGCCTTGCTGTTGGCAGTGATATTCCACTTGTTCTTCTGATACCACAGAATGTCATCCGGGTGCACCTGCCGGTCATAGCTGCCGCCTGCTGCCGCATAACGGGCCTCGGTCATGTAATTGAGAATCCCCTCGGGATAGAGCTGGCTGCCGTGGTTGTAATAATGCTGGAAAGCGGTCGCCTTCAGTAGATTGACCGCATTCTGGTTGCCGGCATAGGTCCACTCCTGCAGGATCGGGTCGATATTGATCGAGCGCGGATGACCCAGACTGATGTAGCGTGAATTGAAATCGCTCTCATCATCGATCGCGTTGCCAGCTCCGCCTCGAGCCATGGCACTCTTGGGCGTGCGCCCGAGCTGGAAATGCGGCACCGGATGACCGAATTCGATTTCCTCCCAGTATTTGGCACCATTGGTGGCAATCTCCGCCGGTGTGGTCACGTTGTTGCCGACATCCGGCTTACCGCTGGCGATGTTGTAATTGAGCCGTCCGGACTCGTCGTCGATCCAGAACGCATAGCGCGAGACGATCGGGTTGGTGGCACCGGCAGGCAGGGTGGGATCGGCCACCACGTTGTGCCAGCCCACACGCATGACCGGTGCAGCCGCACTCGGGCTGCCGTCGGCATTGGCTGCGACTGGATTACCACCGGCATCGACCGGCCAGACAATGGCAGGGATATTCTCGCCGGGAACCGGTGCATTGAGGTCATAGGACACGATATTCAGATCCTCGGGATAGGTGAGATCAGGCGGTGGTGTCGCGGGAACCGCACCAGTGTGCAGATCCACGGCAGTGACGCCAGCGCCGTTGATCACGCGGAGCAGACCGGGGTTTACCGTAAAGGTATTCGGCGTGAGGTCCTTGGTCTTCACTCCGAGGTGCGTCGGCGTGGGAATATTGCTACGTAACAGATCAACCGCGTGGGCGATGGCTCCCTGCGCCACCAATCGCGTACTCTGCGCGCCGCGCAGCGCGAAGGCAACGCTCCGATCCGAGCGGGACACACTCAAGAATGCCACCACCAGGGTGGTCAGGATCGCCAGCATGGTCAGCGTCATTACCAGGGCGAATCCGGCCCGACACCGGCGCGAGCAAAACCGGTCGTCACAGGATGGCGGGATGCTTTTTGGCGCTTTTTTCATGCGATTTGGAAGTAATAAATTGATTCTTGACCACGGTGAACCGATGACAGGCCGAAAAGGGCCGGTCAGGAGCCGCCATTGAGGATTTCGATGCGGGTTGTAAAGCGCCTTGCCGATTTGATGCCGCCATTGGCAAGTGCGGTATTGAAAGCGTCAAGGCTGGCCTCCAAGTCCAGCACCTTTTCGCCTGAACCGGCAGCGACCATGACATTTGTCTGCTCCGGAACCAAGCTGTTCAGGGTAGTGATGCGCTCGATTTCCTTGTGGTCGAGCACCACGATGGTCACTTCTACGGCAGCCGGAACAGCGTTGGCACGCAGGTGACTGCTGGGAGGATTATAGGTACCTCCCTTGTAATAGAAGCTGTCGGTGGCCGACGGATCCGCCGAGGTGTTCTGCATGAAAAACGAAGCGGAATTGAAAATGATCTGCGACTTCTGATAGCCAAGCTGATCGAACGGCGGGGTCGCACTTCCCACCGGATGATTGGCTGACTCGCGCAGCCAGGGAATCGGGCGGCCGGACAGGTCGAGAGGCTGGATCCACATCGCCACCACGTTGTCCATCGCGATCGTGGTGATACACCAGTCATCCTGGTTTGGATCGTCATCATTCATTGCCCGGGTATCGAGGTTCTCCAGCAGCCACTCGACGTCGCACGGTTTCGGCGGCCCGAGCACATCATAGGAATTGAGCGCGTCGGTGGAAACACGCGGGAAGTAGATGTGCCGGCTCGGCAGGGTCGCATCATCGACATTCTCTACCACCGGCGAGGCAATCAGGCGCTTGAGCCGGTAGCCGTTACTCGGGGAAGATGGGTGCGGACGGACCAGCCAGTAACCGACCATGCGCAGTTCACCATTCGGGCCAAGGGGCGCCATCCAGAATATCGCCGGAGAATTGGGGGACGGCGTTACCAAGCTGTATGTGTGCCCGTGGCTTTCGAGGTGCTTGGCCTCGAAAATGGCGAACTGCATACGGGGATCGACCACAGCCGGGGACAGCTCACGTCCGAAAATCTCTACGACACTCTGACCGGTATGGGTGTTGGTAGTTCGCGCTTCATGCGTCATCCACGTCTTCTGCACACCGGCTACCAGCGAGGCAAACATGACGAGGATCATCGCCAGTATCGCAGTGGAAACCATCAACTCGACCAAGGTGAATGCAGCCACCGAAACACGAGCCTGATCACCGACCGCGCCTACCCGCGAGACGACTGTCTCTTTTTGCCTGATGGTTGCCAGATGGTGGTTGCTCATCAACGAAAAAATTACTCAGATTTCAAGTCGCGGCTGGTAGCCGCTTTGGTACATCTCCCAGCCGGAATCAGTGAGACGAGACATCGTGAAAGGAATCGTTCTCAAGGGAGCCGCGCCCGACGGAAGAGGGGCGCCATTGCCAAGGTTGATCGGCGCGTAAAATTCCATGATCACGGTCACTGATCCGGCTAGTCCGCCCGCCGGCACATTGGAGGCATCGTAGGCTCCTACCGGAATAATAGTCACATCCGCGCGCATAGCAGCATCGTTGGTCACTACTACTTCAAGCCCCGCTGAGGGAGCCGGGGCTTGGAGGTCCGTCGCCGAGGGAACTCCGAAAGTGGTCGCGCCGGCAGCCGGCTCGAAATGCACCAACTGTCCCTGCTGATCAAAGTAGTAGGAGCCATGAAAAAACTTGGTGGTCGATCCCAAGGGAACCTGAATGCCGCGCAAATGGCTACGCACATTTTCCATGACCAGGCTCACCGTGGTCTCCTCGGTAGCCTCCTTGCTGGCACTCACAGCGATTGGAATGAGTGCCATCACTCCCAGAACGGCCGTGGCGATAATGCCGAGCGTGAGGGTTATTTCGACAAGCGAAAACCCCCTGTGGCACCGGCATGCGGAGACCGGGTCCGAGTCTACCAACGATGGTCTGTTCTCGATGTCGCGTGAACCGACCTGAATGACGTGCTGCTTCATGGGCGAAAGTTCTTGATACGCCCACCCACGGAATCCGTGACCAGATGGGCCCAATTTTTTACCGTGGCTCCCTGGTTGCGCGCGACAACCCCTGAGCCGTTGTAGGATCCATCGGTGAGCACAAGGTGAATATTCCGCGTGCTGCACTTCTCTCCAGTAGCGAGGAAAACCGAGGCATATCCACTGGGTTTGTACTCGATGAATACATAAGGCGGGGGCGTTTCGCCCTCGGGCAGTTCCCCTCCCGGCATCCCCTCGGTCAAATACGTCGCCGTATCAGTAAAGTATTCCCCGCCAGCACCCAACCAGCTGTCACCGTATGCAATGTCCCCGGTGTCCGGGATGTAAGCAGGCTTGCCATGCTCGATGACGACGCCATCCGGCAGCATCGTCCACGGCTTCGCCTGGACCCAGGAGCCCGTCACGCCTCCGGTTGCAGCGTCGACCTCCGTCTGCCACTTCAAAATCGTCAGGCCGCGCATGTATTTATCGTCTCCCACGTCGGCACTGATCGCCAAGCGTGTCGGCGTGGTCTCCCCCAGTGCGATCGCTCTCGTCTCGTGAAGATTCGCCATCACAATGTTTGCAGCAGTCGTGATACCGCGTGCCCCGAACCCCCCCAGCGCTGGCGCAAGCACGCCAACGAGCACCACCACAATGGCAAGCACCGCGAGGAGTTCCACCAAAGTGAACCCCACTCGGGTCGATGCGATTTTCGGTTTTGCCTGCAGGCCCGAATTCATGTCCATACAAAATACAGACATTACCGCCGAAGTAAATACAGAAATCGACGGCTCCACCAATTTAGGAGATCGCTCCGAAACGCACCATGCAGTCGCCTCGAGAACGCCCCCTCGCACACCCAATCCTGCTGAGAACTGGCATCCTCGGTCGGGGAATATCCAACCCCAATCTGTTTGCCCATGCCCGCATCCCTGAGCACCCACAGTCCTTCCTGCTGCCGCAAGTCCCATGAATTCTGAACTGTGTTTTTTTTAATAAAAATGACTGTTATCTGTTTTTGCAGTTGAATAGACTAAAATTTGCATGCATGAAAATGCATGCAGACTGGCAAACTGCCCGAAACCCGACCTGATCAACGAACAGCATGCGCATTCACCCTGATTGAACTTCTCATCGCGACTACCAGCTCAACAATTATCCTGCTCGCTGTCATCGGACTGCTGGCAGCCGCTTCCAATGCACTGTCGAGTGGAAACAGACACAACGACATCCTTGCAGAAGGTCGCGCCGCCAGTGCGCAACTCACCCGGGACCTGCAATGCTCCGACACCAGCCCGTCCAACAATCCACGCCTCTTCCAGTATCTATCGGAAACTACGCAGACAGCTTCATCGCCCGAGATCAATCCATGCGGCGGGATGCCTCCCCTTCCCTTCGAGCACAACCGTATTTCAGGCGCAATCTTTTCCCACCTGGACTGGAGCGAGACGGGCACGCTCGCCCGCGCTGCCATGAATGCAGCCAGCACGGATACAGGTAGTCTGCACCCGGACTTCGATACGCTTGCCTTCGCCACCTGCTCGCACCGGAACCGCCACGGTGAACCCGGCCTGGTTCTGGTATCATATTACTGCACCTATACGCGTGATTCTCCGATCGCTGGCGACCGGGCTTCCATGAAGCTGTTTCGTCATCTTCGCGCCCATGCCACCGACGAGGCATCCCCCGGCACATACCATCAACCGGCCGCGACATACCACGACCAGGCCCGGGCAAGCTCCCTGCTGGCTATGCTTACCAACAGCTTGAGGCGACAGATTACCATCGGCATCCGGGACAATCGTCACCTGCCCTACCTGCTTATGCCGGTCGACGCCTTTCGGGATCACCACGGCAAAATCCATCAAGCGATGCATATCTGGCCAGCGAACTTTTTTTCACTCCCGGAGCCGCCGCCACACGACACCCCCGACCTGAAAGAACCTCTCCACAGTACTGACCTGCCGCGAGTATCTCTGCATAACTCACATCTTCAAGCAGACCACCCGCTCGCCTGCAACGTCGTCCGCTTCAAGGCGACGCCGATGCACCGGGACAAGCAGGGCCGCTACCTGAATGCGTCCGAGCTCAATGCCAGCCTGCGGATCAACCGCGAGCATCCCACCGAATGGCCGGTGCTCGTTACGCCGGACATCATCGACATCGAGCTCACAATCATCGGTGTTGAGACAGCGCGGAAATTTCGCCACCGGCGCGACTGGCTCCATTGGGAAAGCGATCCATCTCTGGCTGGACTGGTACAGCGCGAATCACAGAGCTTCCGGATTCGGGTCGCAATCGGGCACGCACAGACATGAGTTTGTCCGCAACTCTCCCGACAGACCTGAGGCGCTCGCGCTATTCCACCCGATCCCAGTATCGCCGGGACGCGAGAGGCTTCGTTCTGCTCACGGTGCTTATTCTCAGTTCGGCCACCACGCTGGTCGTACTCATGGTTTTCACTCTGGCCACCGCGGAAACCAGAGAGGCGCGCTACTTTGCCGATGCCTTCCGTGCCGAACTTGCCATGCGCGCCGGCATGGAGGAAGCCCGCAGTCTACTTGTCGAACTCACCGGAGAGGACGGCTTCCTGGTCGTGGCGACACCCAACCGGGTAAGCCGTGCCATCGCCATCGCGGCAGACGATCGGGATCGCGAATCCGGCGCCTTGAACCTCGACAATGATCCGGATCCATCATGCATCACCAGCTACCTGTTCGTTTCCCGATGGACCGGGGCGAACTCCGGAAATGTATTGAACCACGTTCCCCTGTTTGCCGGAGGACTGATCCAGGAGACTGCCATCACCGGGGCCCCGGTGTGGCAACGCATGCCGGAATCCACGTATCCCGATGCCAACGGACGCACGTACAGCGATGCCGACGGCGTGATCCATGCCAGCATCGACAGCAGCCAACTCGATCCGCATGCGGACCTTACCGAAATTTTCGAGCATGCCGGTCGGCTGCCTCCGGGAACTGCCCATACCACTTGGGTCGAATATGCCAACCCTGAGGAAGCAAACGCCGGCTACCGCTACACCTGGTGGGTGGAGGATCTCCAGGGCCTCCCCCAGCCGGATGTGGCCGGCTGCGCCTTCGGTGACGATCCCGCCAAGGGTGTCAGTGGACTCTCGCCCATCCCGCCGGCGGCCGAAGATCGACTGGCAGGCACAGGCGACCACTTCGAGGATTGCCTGGTGCTCGGCTGCAGCAACTGGGATGTTCGCCTCGGCAGCCGCCTGCCAGCCCGCGATCATGCCGACCCGGTGCCGTTGCGCAGGGGGTTCCGATTCGCAACGCACACCGCGGCCGGCGACCCTGACGCGGCCATCCGGATCCGCCAACCACTGTTTAATTATCCTTCCCCCGGACTCGATGTGAAGGCGCTGCGCATCACCGGACAGTTTTCTGCCGCAGCCAGCCTGGGCGCAAGAGCCATGTTCCTCAGCAGGGAGGGCACATGGAGAACTGCCACAGACAATGCACCACTTGGGGCCGACCCATCGCTGGGCACCGCGTGGTCGCTCGGACTGCATCCCTACGCGGAGCGCGGTATCATTCCCCATGGCCTCGGCTACCCGCGGGCCGGACACTATCCAGCGAACATCACCAGACAGACCCGCCAGGGAGTCGCAAGCCTGACCGCTTACCTGCGGGAAAACCTCCCGGATGACTGGGAGGAAAGGAAAGGAGGATTTCCGGGAGACTACCTCACGGCACTTGCAGCCAACATGGTCGACTACATGGATCGCGACCACGAACCCACCGCGGCAAGCACTCTCGACGGGCTCGCCAGCACCATTCTCTACCGCGGGATCGAAAGCATGCCGGCGGTCACGGAACTCTACCTGCGCCTGAGATGGATCGGCATCGACGGCCCCGACGGCGGCCCGTGGACCCTCACCATCGGAGTTACCCCCTTGGTTGAATTCTGGAACCCGGTGCTGCCGATCAACCCGCAGATCGGCCCCACCCGCGCAAGCCCCTGCGCACCGTTTTCAGGAACCATCGGGTTCGTCTATGCGCACCACTCCTGCTTCGTGGCCAACCGCTATGATCTTCGGGCCGGAGATATCATCCCGCAGAAATTCGATGACTCTGCCACCTTGGCACCCGGCAACCCGTCTGCCGAAGAGGGAACTGTCATCCTGACCAGAAACCTGACACTTGACCCGAATCAGCAGAAGCTGGTGGCATTCACGGAGATCCGTCACCAGTTCACGGTTCCGGCGACCGGCGTCCCGGGAGACATCGGACCGACCTCTGCTAAAATCGCGGGCAATCTGACCCGCAGCGGCAAGGGCCACCCGGATCACGATTTCGAATCGACCTACATCATCGTCGATGACAAGGGCACGATCCTCGACATGGCTGGGGGCGGTGTTGTCCGCGACGGCGGCTACACCCTGCTGCCGGGCACGACGAAATACAGCGGCAACCAGGGAAACCAGACACTTTACCGGGAACCCGCGATCAATCAACTCGGCACGGTGATCGTCAATCCCGGTGATCCGCTCGTGTCACCATTCATTCGCGGAGCAAGGCAGAAGGATGTTTCCTACGCGCACGCCACGCTTGGGGGCCGCAACTTCCGCCACGCCATGGCGGACGGTGAGGTGCACAAGGAAACCAACCTGGAAATCTGGCCGGATGGCGGCTACAACGCGCCTACCTGGGACGGTCGTTCGTATGAGAACGGCCCGGGAACGGACATGCTTTTTCGCCGCAACCGGGCGAGTCTCGTCAAGCCGGTGCCTGGCAAACGTCGACAGGAATCCGAGGGCGCATCCTTCCTGACCGAAGCGGACTGGCGAGAGCATTGTTTCTCACTGCTCGACCGTCCCCCCGGATACGATCCGTTTCACCCGGACTCGTCGCGCAACCGCCCGTCCACCGAGGCGGAATCGGCCTATGCCATCAACATGACGAAGGCACCCTTCCGCGTCTCCAATGCCGGTCGCTTTTACTCGCTGGCCGAGCTCGGCCACATCCACGATCCGATCATGTGGCAGACCGGTGGAGAACCGCACAGTGCCTGGACCCGGCGGCAGTTCAACCGCTGGCGGGCGATCGCCGCGAACGCTGGACCAAGCACTGCCCAGGGCGGCGGTAATACCCTGCGCATCGGGCGGCCCGAGCACCCGCGCTTTTCCGATGCCAACCGCTTCAACCCGCAGACTTCCGCAAACCCGCACAGTGAATACCCCGCACCATCCAGAAATGAAGCCTATCGCCTGCTTGATATCTTCACAGCCGGCACACCAGGAACGCCAACAAGCATTACTGCCGGTCAGTATGAGCCCGATGTCCACCTGCTGCCAGCCACTCCACAGCAAGCCGAAACAACTGCATTAGGTGCGGGCGGACTCTTTCACGCCGAATCACTCTTCCGCCTGATCCACGGCCACCTCAATATCAATACCATGCCGAGTGCAAACCACGCCATGTGCCTGACATCAAAGCCGCTGACCACCGACCAGGGCTACGGCTCGCCCTCCTTCCTCGAGCGTTACCCGAGAGTGGCTAACCTGCATCACGGCGACCCTGCCATTCTCGCACGACTCTATGCTGACCGCCCTTACTACTGTGCTTCCCAGCTCGCGGAAGTCTTTTCCGCGCAGGATCTGACCACCGGGGCAGCCATCCAGCACCCCGAGTTCGACCACGCAACGCGTTTTCTCGACGAGGGGGCTCCCGTCATGCAACAAGGAGCGCCGGCCACCTTTCCCATGCAGTGGGAAGGGAAACAGGCAACACGCGTCTCCTACCCGGCAATCCGCAACCAGAACCTCCACTGGGACGCCTCGCGAGAGCAACTCTCCTGGGGCATGCCGCACGAGATACCGACGCACGACCGCGCCACCCCCCGGCACCTGCCCACCGGCGACAGTGCCGCGGAGGAAAGTTTCGCCCGGGTATTCAACCTCACCAACCTCAGCAGTCGCCACTTCCGTATTCATGTGGCGGGGGAGTATTTTCGCGGCCGCGACCGCGACGACAGACCGCTGCCGGTGTCCTTCAGCCGGCGCACCTTCGAGGTCTTCCTGCACCCGGTGCGCAGCCACGACGGCGCCATACAACGAGTCGAGTGCCGGATTCTTTCCGAACAAGCGGGATAATCGCGCGCGCTGTTGGCATCCACCTTGACCACAACCTGTCATGACAACATCCAGATGCTCCCCCCTAGCCCTGTTCCTTGCAGCCAAGCTGGCCACCTCGATCGTGGAAGCTCGATCCGACGAGTTCGAGAACATCGCGCAGTACCAGGTCGTCAACGCGGTCGCAATTCCCGGAGAGCTTACCCCGACGCTCAACGCGGTGCCACGCCCGCTCGGTTGCGAAGCAGGAACCGCGACCGAGAGCATGGGTACGCGCGCAACCCACATCGTCTTCAGCGCCACCCATCCGCTCTGCAGCGAGGTCACTCCCTCCAGTGTGTCACTTGCCCGCGGCACCCACACCACTGTCGCCTACTACCCGAAGTCCATGCCAGCGGGACGGGGGCTAGCCCCCGCTCCCCAAGCTATCGAAATCGCCACCGTAACCCACCCCTTCACGCGCGGCGGCACGTCCAGGACGTTGCACTTGCTGAACCTGACACGGCACGACGAGGTCCCTGTGAGCATCTCAGGCCACGCGCTCAGGCTTGCGCGGCTGAGCACTCGAAGTCTCTGCCTGCAGCAACCGGGTTTCACCCTTCTGTATCTCGGCAAGCGTCTCGGTGGCGGCAGCTTCGACGAGCGCGACCACTGCGTCTGTATCCTCTACGACAAGGCCGACGGCAGCATTGGCACGATCCTGACCGGTGCGACGACGACACAGCGCCAGGATGCAGACAGCCCTGTCCTCGAAGAAATCGCCCAGTACCAGGTGATCAATGCAGTCGGACTTTCCGGCAGCCTGGCTGTCTCGCTTAACGAAACCCCACGCCCCGATCCCTACCCGGCGGGTGCCACCCTGGGAAGCATGGGAACGCGAGCTCATGCGATCCGCTTCGGCGGGCACCACACCGCCTGCAGGAATGCCGCCACGCGGGAAGTAACGCTGCGTGCCGGCAGCATGACCACCGTCATCTTCTACCCGGCGATCACCCGCTCGCCTACTACCGGGAACGTCACCCGGGCGGACCTGGAAATCGCCATTGTCAGTCACCCATTCACCCGCTACGGCGGGCACAAAACCATCCATCTCCTGCTGGCCACCGAGAACCAACAACTGCCGGTAGCGATCAACGGCAACCTGCTCATGGCCCGACGCCTTATGCCCACCACAGTCGAACTGGCCGAACCTCGCTTCGAAATCGAGGTCGCCGGTGTCAGCCTGGCAGACGGCCAGTTCGATGCCCGCGACCATCTCGTATGCATTGTCTTTGACGCTGCCGACGGCACTCCCCGCGCGGTCCTGTTCGACTGACCGGGCAGCACGCAATCGGAAAATACCGCACCCCGCACGACCCACCCGCGATCATGATGAGCCCGTCCGCCATGCCTCTTCCATCATCTCCTGGCCGACGTGCCTTTACACTGTTGGAGGTCACCCTCACCATCGGCGTGGCTGCCATCGCGCTGCCATGCCTTCTGGGCCTGCTGGCGCTGGCACTGGCAAGCCAGGCGGAGGCCGAGATCGAAACCCGGGCCACACTCATCGCGCGGTCGATCTTTGCAGACCTCCTGCAAGAAACTGGCTCACATCCCGGACTCGCCGGGGAAATCGGCACCACCGGTGAACCCGCACCCGCACCCGACCCCGTCTATCCGACACTCGCCACGGTCGCATCGGCAGCCGAACTACGCCTGCTTTACTCGGCAGACATCCTTCCCGTGCGTACACTGGATGAGCACTCCTTCGAGGCGGGCCTGGCCTCCGGTTTCACTGCATCGGACGCTGCAGCACTCTCATTCTGGATGGTGCGGATCACACTGCTGCGACCCGTCGAGATCGTGGACACGCCGCTTGCCGGAACTTCCCGGAGCGCCCCATCCACTTGCCGCATCGCGATCTCCGTGGAGCATCCAGCCGGAGAACCCGCACATGCTCGCAGAAGGGTCACCTTTCACACCAGCGTGATGCCTGCCGAACTACGATGATTGACCAACTGTTGCCGTAGCAATTGAAAGGCGCATGCAACCATACCACGCGCTGCCGGGTTTCCGGGGAGAGAACTCTCAAATGGTGAAAATATCGCTGGCAGCCACAGTGCAACCGTCGTTCTTTGCGCGTCCGAAACTGTGGATACCGAATACAAAGTCCGCCTCGATATCTTCGAGGGTCCGCTCGACCTGCTGCTCTATCTGATCAAGCGGGACGAGCTGGATGTCTATGACATCTCGATCGAGAAGATCACCCGGGAATACCTCGGTTTCATCGATGCCTTCAAAATCCTCAATATCGAGCTGGCCAGCGAGTTCATCGTCATGGCAGCCAACCTGATGTACATCAAGAGCCGCACACTGCTGCCGCGCACCCAGCAACCACCCGAGGATGATGCCGAAGAGGAAGACCCGCGCTGGGACTTGATTCGCCAGCTCGTTGAATACAAAAAATTCAAGGATGCTGCCGGCTTTCTCCAGGTCCGCGAAATCGAGCAGGAGAACCTGTTTCTTTCCACACCGGACCCACTCGACCTGCCCCCCGAAGAGGACGCACCGGCACCGCCCCCGGACGTCGGCATTTTCGACTTGATCCGCGCCTTTCGAACCGTGCTCGCACGCTTCGATGAAGAACACTCCATCTACCAGATCGCCGAGGAGCACTTCACCGTGGGAGACAAGATCGATTACCTGCTCAACGAGATTCCCCAGGGCAACAGGATCCCGTTCCTCAGCCTGTTCGAAGAGGCGTCATCACGGACCGAAATCATCGTCACGTTCCTCGCCCTCCTCGAGCTCATCAAGCTCAACCACTTTCGCATCTTCCAGGAAAATCTGCTCGGTGAAATCCAGCTGCAGCGCAACGAAAACCTCTGAACAGACCGCACCCGTACTTGCATTGAGCCAGCCTTCCCGGCAGATTTCCAGCATGCCAAGCACCGACCACCTGGCGGTCCTCCCTTTCCCGTTCACAACCAAAAACAATCCAAGCGGATGGAACTGATATCGATTGTAGAGGCCCTGCTCTTCTCTTCCAACGGCGCGCTTTCAGCCAAGGCCATGGCGGAAGCGGTCCGCACGGTGGCGGCAAATTCTGACGAGGAAGAGATGCGGGAACTCGCCAAGGTAACGCCCGCGAAGATCGAGGAAGCCATCGAGCTACTGATCGAGACCTACCGCGATCAGAAGCGGGCATTCACCCTCACCGAGCGCGCCTCCGGGTGGCGTATCTGCGCGCTTCCGGAGTATGCCGACTGGTCACGTGCACTGTTTCCAGTATCCAAGCCATCCCGGCTCAGCCCGCCGGCACTGGAAACCCTGGCGATTATCGCGTATCGCCAACCTGTCACCAAGGCGAGCATGGAAGCCGTGCGCGGGGTCTCAGTCGACGGTGTGCTGCAGACCCTGATGGATCGCAACTTGGTAAAGATTTCCGGCCGCTCAGATTTACCCGGTCGCCCGCTGCTCTACGAAACCACCGATCTCTTCCTGGAGCATTTCGGTGTGCGCTCGGTCGAGGACCTGCCCAACTCAGCCGAACTGCGGCAGGTGTCGCTGCCCGACCACCCACCCTCTGCCGACACCGAGGCGGCGGACACATCGCCCTCAGAGACGGGAGAAACCCAGCTCAACCTGGTGGCCATCGACGATGCCAGCCAGACTGCACCGCGCAACCAGGCGGAATTTCTCAATCCGCCACCCGATCAACACTCCGAACAAGAAGCCGGCGAGCACTCGGGTGAACAGGAGGCAACCAGCGCGGACACTCAAGAACAGGAAGAAGTTGCACCGCCGGAAGAGGCGGCGGAATCCAATTCTCCACACTGAGCACAACCAACCGTCCGCATCGCCGCCTGCCCGCCATGTCCCACTCTCTCGAAGAACTCAGGAAAAAGATCGACACGCTCGACGAGAAACTGCTCCAGCTTCTCAATGAGCGCGCCGATCTCGTCCACGATGTGGGCACGATCAAGAAACAGGAAGATCTGCCCATTTATGCGCCAGAGCGGGAAGACGCCCTGCTCCAGAAACTGGTCAAAAAAAGCCAGGGTCGTCTGCCGGCACGATCCATCCGGGCGATCTACCGCGAAATCATGTCTGCCGCTCTCGCCCTGGAGGAGGATCTCTCCATTGCCTACCTGGGACCGGAAGGCACCTGGACCCACCAGGCAGCAATCAAAAAGTTCGGTGACAGTGTCGCCTACCACCCGCAGGCGAACTTCGGTGACGTCTTCGAGGAGGTCGCCCGCAGGCGGGCAAGCTACGGGGTCATTCCAATTGAAAATTCCACCGAGGGCGCGGTGAGCCACACGCTGGATCTGTTCATCGACTCGCCGCTCAAGATCTGCGCGCAGATTCTTCTGCGCATTGAGAACTCGTTGATGGCCAACACCCCGATCGAAGAGATCAAGTGCATCTATTCCCATCCCCAGGTCTTCGGCCAGTGCCGCAACTACCTCGCGCAGCACTTTCCGAAAGCTGAACTCATTCCGGTATCCTCGACGACCAAAGCCGCTGAAATTGCCACGAAAGAAGCCGATTCCGCGGCCCTCGGCGGTGCACTCGCCGCCCAGCTCCACGGCCTTACCATTCTGGACCACGCCATCCAGGACAGCGCCACCAACACCACCCGCTTCCTCGTCATCGGTGAAAAGACCTGCCCTCCCACGGGGAACGACCGCACTTCGCTGGTGTTTTCCGTCAAGGACCGGCCGGGTTCACTCTACGATGCCCTGACTCCGCTCAACGAGCTGAACATCAACATGTCGAAAATCGAGTCGCGCCCCTCGAAACGCAAGGACTGGGAATATTACTTCTTCGTCGATCTGCTCGGGCACTGTGAGGATCCCGATATCGTCACCGCCATCGAACGACTCAAGGACCACTGCTCGATGTTCAAGCTGCTGGGCAGCTATCCCAACACCGCGGAAAATCCCTAGGGTCAGGCGATCCCGCAGCATCAGGATACACAGGGGCGTCCTCGACCATGCGCATCCCCCACCAGCAACTCGATGCAGCCACGCTGCGAGCCGTCATCCAGGAGTTCGTGACCCGCGACGGCACCGATGACACATCGGTTCCGGCCAGGATTCAATCAGTCCTCGAGCAACTCGAAAAAGGCCGCGTGCATCTGCACTACGACGAATCCACCCGTTCCTGCAACATTGTGCCTGCTGCGAATTGAGCCGCGGCGGACAATCACGACCTCGCTTTCTGAGAGATACGCGATTTAACTTGCTGATGCGTCGAAATCCGGCTCTTCCACAGGCCGGATGACGGCGCGCAGCACGAAGCCGACCAACAGAATGCCCGCCACCAGCACAAGGGCTCGCCACGGCACATGAAAGGCAAGGTGAAAGCACGACACCAGCCCGAGCATGGCGACCGGCCTGGTCATCGGCGGCGGATCAGGCAGACGAAGAGCACACAGATTGGTGATCCCGTAGTAGAGCAGTACTGAACCGGCACTGACCTCCCACGCAAAACGGACGCCGACCAGAGAAAATACCAATACCAGGCCGAGCACCATCCAGACTGCCCTTGCCGGGTTGTTCCGCCTGACATCGATGCGCCCAAGCCCACCCGGAAGGTCTCCACGCCTGGCCATCGCAAGCACCACTCGCGACAGCCCCAGAATCAGGTTGAATGCAACTCCCAACAGCGCTGTCACCGCTCCGCACGCCAGGCAGGCGCGCACCCATCCCGGAGCGCCTCCCACTTCTGTAAGCGCCTGCAAGGTCAGGCTGTCGATGTCCGCATCACTGTCGAACTCCGCAGCAACGGCAACAAAACGACCGGCACCGGCACTGGCCACCAGCCCGTAGACCAGCCCGGCAACCAGCACCGTGACCACCACCGCCCGCGGGATATTGCGCGCCGGCTCACGGATCTCTTCCCCCATCGTCGCCACCCTCCCGTAGCCGGTAAAGGCCACAAACAGCAATGCAGCGGCAAGAAAGATCTCCCGCGGTGCCGGAGGTTTGGCATCGGCATCGGGAGGCGCGAGCGGCACAGGACTGGACAGTGCCCACACCACGAAAGCCGCCAGCCCAACCAGTGAAATGCCTACAAGCACGGCATTAAGGCGGTTGCCTCTCCGCAGGCCGGCATTGGCCACACTGGCCAGCGCCACGGCGATCAACGGACCAAAGACCCCCGGAGCCGGCAACTCGCCCGGGACCAGCAAGGCACAGGCCAGCACGGCAGCCGCTGCAGAAGCCGACTTGGCAACCAGGAACAACCAACCAGCCGCGAATCCGACTGCCGGGCGCAGCACCTCGCAACCATAGACATAGGTGCCGCCGCTGACCGGATAACGCGCAGCCAGCCGCGCCGAGGAAAGTCCGCTGCAAAGCGCCGTCATGGTGGCGATCACCAGCGCCAGCTCCCAGGCATGGCCCGCCCGGGGAATGGCCAGCCCGAGTGTGGCGTAGACGCCCGTGCCGAGCATCGATCCAAGGCCGAGCAGAACGGCTCCCGGCAAGGCCACCTCACGTACTAGTTTTGTCATCTTCCCGCTTCTTTCCCTTCCCTTTGCATGCGCCACGCCAACCCCCTCAGCAAAAAGCAGAAACCATTTGCCTCAGCCCTCTGCATCCGAACAACCTTGATTTGCAAGACGCACATTCTAGCAACTTCGTCCACCCTCATTGACTGCACTTGAGAGCGGCGGCAACTGCTGCTCCAGCTGACCGCGCACCCGCGGCCACGCGTAGAGCGCCTCGGCGATCATCCAGATCTCCAGAAAAAATGTTCCCACCGCGATCACGATCAGCGGCCAATTCTTGTTTTCGGCTGCCAGCCAGCTGTTTTCCTGGATCACCAGCTGATGCAGCATGGCATACCCGGGCAACGCAAGCATGAACAGTGTCGGAATCACAATAAACCAGACCGGCAGGTTGCGCCGCCACATCCAGAAAGCGATCACCAGGAAAGCCAGGCCCCCCAGAAGCTGGTTGGTCGCCCCGAAGAGCGGCCAGAGAATCAGCCCCCCCTTCCCGCCGGTATCCCAACTCCATTCACCCGCACTTCCTGGCACCGGCATGGCAGCCATCCATCCGGCGAGCGCGATAGCCAGAATCGTGGCACCGTGTCGATTGGTCAGGATCCGCAACGGGTTGGCACGATGGCCATTCTCCCTGACAAAGGTGCCGGCCAGTTCCTGGATCACGTAACGCTGCAGTCGACAGGCGGTATCGAGCGTGGTTGCCGCGAACGAGGCTACCAGCACACCCATCAAGGCCACGGCAAAGTTCGCAGTCAGACCAAGCGAACGCAGGAAATTAGCCGAACCATCGACGAACGCGCCGACCTTGGCCGTCAAGCCCTCCGCCGAGGCCCAGGTCGCGTAACGCGCATGGTAGGCTGCCGTGCCGGTCAAGGAGGCGCCGGTTTGCTTGCCATCGACCACCTCGGGAATCCCCAGTGCCAGCCCGGAAACGCACGCCAGGATGACGATCACGGCGAGAAAGCCCTCAGTCAGCATGGATCCGTAGCCGACAAACTGGGCGTCGGTCTCACTGCGCAGCTGCTTGGAGGACGTTCCCGAGGAGACCAGGCAGTGGAATCCGCTGATCGCACCACAGGCGACAGTCACGAAAAGAAACGGGATCATGATCGGTGCGCCCTCGACACCGGTGCGGATTGCCGGTGCGGCGATCTCCAAGGCGACCCGCTCGCCCTCTCCGCCCATGGGAGGGGCGCCAAAGAGTCCCGCCACCACCAATCCGAGCAGCACCAGTCCCAGCGCGGAAAGCAACTGCAGGCTGTTGATGAAATCACGCGGCTGCAGAAGCGTCCACACCGGCAATACCGAAGCAACGTAACTGTAAAGCAACAGCACCACGCACCAGGTCAGGATCGGCCAGCCGCTCAACATGGTATTAAAAGCGCCCAGAGGCCCAACCGATCCGAAGGCAACCGAGAGATACATCAAGCCAAGCACCAGCACGGAAGGAAGGAAAATCCCTCCTCCGCGGCGATGCAGCCAGACCCCGATGCCGACCGCCAGGGGAATCTGCAGGATACATGGAAAGATCGATGCGGGATAGCGCGTGAACACCACCGCAATGACCAATCCAAAAATGGCCAGCACAATGGTCAACGCCATGAACAGGATCAGCAGGAACAGCACGCGCACGCGCGGACTCAGGAGGCGCCCGGCAATCTCTCCCACCGTCTGCCCCCGATTCCTGAGCGATACCACCAATGCACCGAAATCGTGCACCGCCCCGATGAAAATCGAGCCGAAGAGCACCCACAGCAATGCCGGTAACCACCCCCAGATCACCGCAATGGCCGGCCCGACGATCGGCCCGGTTCCGGCAATCGACGTGAAATGATGCCCGAAGACAATGGTGCGATCAGTCGGACAGAAATCCACATCGTCGCGCAACCCTCGACTGGGAACCACGGTCTCCGGATCAAGCCTGAAGATTCGTCGTGCCAGCCACCTGCCATAGGTGTGATAGGCAACAAGATAGAGAACGAATGAACCGAGGGCAATGAGCAGCGTGGCCATGATTGAATGCAAAAATTATCCATAGCCTAGATCAACTATCACGGCATCGTCCATCCCATCTTTTTTTTCACCAGCCCGCCGGACTCCGGCCAGACTCTTCCGCCTGCTTCAACACCGCCCCGCTTGCCGATCCGCTCACCCCGGTTCGGCAATCACCTCCTGTCCTTGCCGCGACCGACATCCCCGTTTACGATGGCCGCGTTCTTCTTCAATCCGCTATCCCGCTCCAACTTGTATGTTCGTCGACCACATCAGAATCTATGCCCAGGCCGGGGATGGCGGCAACGGGTCCGCCCATTTCCGCAGGGAGAAATTCGAACCCAAGGGTGGACCGGACGGAGGTGATGGAGGCCGCGGCGGAGACATCGTTCTGGAAGTCAGCCCGCACACCCACAACCTGAGTGACTTTTTCTTCAAATCCCGCATCAAGGGTCACCACGGTGGCCATGGCTCGCGCAACCGCCGCACCGGCAAATCCGGCAAATCCCTGGTGCTGAAAGTTCCCCCCGGCACCCTTGTCTACACCAGCCCCGAACAATCGGAATCACCCCGGGATGAACAATCCCTCAAGGGCGAACTCATCGGCGACCTCACCACAACCGGCCAGCGCTTCGTGCTCTGCAGTGGCGGACGCGGCGGCAAGGGCAACGTCCATTTCAAGAGCTCGACCAACCGGACCCCGCAAGAGACCACCGAGGGCGAGGCCGGGCAGCGCGGAAACTTCTACCTTGAACTGCAGCAGATCGCCGATGCCGGGCTGGTGGGTTTCCCCAATGCCGGCAAATCCACCTTGCTCGGTGCCCTCTCGGCAGCCAAGCCTAAGGTGGCTTCCTACCCGTTCACCACGCTGCAACCCTCGGTCGGGGTGATCGAATTTCCGGGGTTCTCGCGCGGCACCCTGGCGGATATTCCCGGGCTCATCGAGGGGGCCCACCGGAACATCGGCCTCGGGCACGATTTTCTGCGTCACATCATGCGCTGTCGTCTGCTGCTCTTCGTCCTCGACATGGCCGGCACCGACGGCCGCGACCCGATCGCCGACCTGCAGACACTGCGCAAGGAGGTCCGCCTGCACGACGAGAACCTCGCCGACTACCCGTGGATCATCGTGGCCAACAAGATGGACGTCGAGGGCACCGACGAGATGCTCACACGCCTGCGCCAGCGCTTTTCGTCACAGGAAATAATCGCCATCTCGGCAGCCAACGGTCCCGGTCTCGATGTCCTGCACCAGCGTCTCGAGGAGCTGATTGCCCATCGGCCGCAGTGAAATCCCGGAGGAAGATTCCATTGCCCCAGACCGCCTGACTACCGACCTCGAAGCCATGCGCCACGACGAAGATCACCGCACCCACCGCTCCGGCTGGCTGAGGGCTGCGGTGCTGGGAGCCAATGACGGTATTGTCTCGACCTCGAGCCTGATCGTGGGCGTGGCGGCCGCCGAGGCCGGACGCGGCAACATCCTGCTCGCCGGCACCGCCGGCCTGGTGGCCGGTGCCATGTCGATGGCCGCCGGAGAATACGTCTCGGTCAAGTCGCAAGCCGACACCGAGCAGGCCGATCTGGAACTGGAGGCGCATGCGCTGGAGCACAACCGCGAGTACGAGGAGAGGGAACTCGCTGAAATCTACCGTGAACGGGGGCTCGATGCGGAACTGGCAGCCGCGGTGGCGCGCCAGATGATGGCGCACGATGCACTTGGGGCGCACGCCAGGGACGAAATCGGCATCACTGCAGAGCTCAGTGCCCGCCCGATCGAAGCGGCCTGTGCCTCGGCCGGGACCTTTGCGGCAGGAGCCGCTCTTCCACTTCTCGTTACGGTAGTTTTCCCAGCCTCAACCGTTCTCTGGATGGTTCCTGCCACCGCGATCCTGATGCTTGGGGCGCTCGGCGGTCTGGCGGCGCGTGCCGGTGGAGCCCCCCCACTGCGCGGTGCCCTGCGGGTCTGTTTCTGGGGTACCCTCGCCATGGCACTTACCGCCGCAGTCGGCAAAATTTTCGGAATCAGCGCCTGACCGACCGACAACCCCGCTCGGTAAACCACCCGCGAGCCGCTTGCCAGAAACTACCTTTTACGCCGCAGCAACACGGCGAACACTCCCAGGAGCAGCAGCACCGCCCTCGAAGGCTCCGGAATGTTACCGAAGGGACCGCCACCGCCGCCGCCGCTGCTGTCTTCCGGAGCAGTGATAAGTCCTGCCACGCGAAACCCGACCCCTCCCTCGAACGAACCACCGCCGGGATTGACCGCCGTCCTCAACGTCTTTTCCAAGTTCGCAGCCGCTGTCAGGTAGGAACCGCCGCGAATGATGCGGTCGGTTCCGCTCACTCCCTCCGTCCATTCGATGACGTTGCCCCCGAAATCGTAGCCTCCATAGAAACTGGTCGTATTGCTATAGCTACCCACAGCCGTAGTACCACCCACCGCGTTGGCATAGTTGGCGCTGTTGGTGCCGCCGGGAACGTTCTCGGCAGTCGGAGCTGTGCCGCTCTGCGTGGGATAAAGATCATAGCCACCGGCTCCATCGTAGTAGGCTGCCTTGTACCACTCATCCTCACTGGGCAGGAAATACGTGGCACCGCCGGCGCGTGTCTCGCTGAAACCGTCGTCGATCTCGTTGTAGGTTCCCGTCTCCGTGGTTCCGGCTCCCTGCGCCCCGGTCGGCTGGCCGTTCTCGATCCAGTTGATGAAACGCATGGCATCGAAAAAATTCGCCTGATTGATCGGATTGGCACCAAAACCTGCCGTCGGCGTGTAGGCGTAACTCCCATCTGATCCGCTGCGAGTGATATCCATATTGGAATTCCACACCCCATTGGGATCGCTTTGTGCGATCGCATTGAGGAATTCCACATATTGATTGTTGGTGACTTCCGTCGAGGAAATCCGGAATTCATCCGCCACGCCACCGAACCCGTTTGTATCATCCGCATTGCCTGCATGCACAACATCCACCCACGTGAAAGTGACTGCAAAGAGCGGCGATACAAGAGCCAACCAAAAAGCACAAGCAACGCCCGCGATCCTCGCGGACGCAGGAAAACCATGCCTCCTGCCTTGTAGATTCATTGGCTTTTCTTTGTTACCCGTGCTCGTTGAGTTTCTGGCAATTTATCTATTTTTCAGTACATAAAACAAAACGCTCAGTTTTCTTTTCGCAAAAAAAGAAAAAAGAACCGTCGGTTTTTCCTGTGTTTTCTGACTTCCCGAAGGCCGTCAAGCATTTCTCTCCTATGTATCGGGCGACTCCGATCACTAATCAAATTTTAATTATTAAGGGGCGCACGGACCCAAGCCTGCCCGTATTCATTCTTGACCCGCTCAATGACACAGCATAAGCAGGCTCTTTGTCTGCCTTAAGTGTGCCTGGATATGCCGATCCGCGCGGCCCGGGCACGGCAAGCGTAATCACGTCTGCTCTTCCTGAAATTCCGGCCCGAGCTGGATCGGGACTCATTTTCCGCCCTGATGGATCATCCGGGCATACGCATTTTGCGTACCCCGTCCCCCGGAAAACAGGCAATACCCTCCCACCAACCGGTCATCTACGCTGTGCTCAACGCTGACAACCATGACAACTGCACCACACCACCACAAAAACATGACCGAACGCGTTGTGGACAACCTCCGCAACTCGGAACTCTTCACTACCTACCGGGATGCTTTTCTCAAGGCGACCGGGCTGCCCCTCACTCTGGAGACAGCCAGGGAGAACGGCTGGAAACCTTGTTGCGGGCCCGAAAACAGCAGTCGCTTCTGCCAGCTCCTCAACCAGGGGGACGATCCCTGCGAGCAATGCACGCTGGCCTGCCACACGCTGGCGCGCGATGCCGAAAACCATCTCGTCTCGATACGCTGCTTCGCCGGGCTGAGTGAAACCGCCATTCCAGTGCGCTGCGGCGCGCGCACGATCGCGTTCCTGAGCACCGGTCAGATCTTCAACCAGGCACCCCGCAGGAGTTCCCTGGCCCGAATTCGCAAGATCCTCGGGGGAAAAGATCGGTCCAAGAACCAGTGGGCGCACCTCGAAAAAGCCTATCTCGAGACCACCGTGGTTGCGCCAGTCCAGTACCAGGGAATTACCACGTTGCTGGCCGCCTTCTCTCTGCAACTCTCGGCACTCGCCGCCCGCATGGCCTTGAAGGAAGAAAACGAACCGGCTCCGGTACGCAAAGCCAAGCAATATGTGAATGCCCACCTGGAGGACAAGATCACGCTCGAGATCATCGCCGATCATGTTGGCGTGAGCACGTTCTACTTCTGCAAGATCTTCAAGGCGACCACCGGAATGACCCTCACGGAATACGTCAACCGAAGGCGGATCGAGCGGGCGAAAGTCCTCCTGCTCAGACCCCATTCGAAGGTAACCGAAATCGCCTACGATATCGGTTATCAGTCCCTCTCGCAGTTCAATCGCAGTTTCCTCAAATACGCGGGATGTGCTCCGACCACCTTCCGGGAGCGCGAGACCCTCGGACAAGGTCTTTCCCTGGTAGCCTGAGCCCTCATCCGTTCGACCATCACCCCAGAGCCCCCCCCACTCCGATTCACAAAGCAGCCAGTTTATCGACATCCGCCGAACCGTCGGCCACAAGCACGTATCGTGGTAATACCGGCTTCCAGATTCCGGCGATCCTCGATATCACCGATACCGACATCAGGCGAATGGAAGAGGCATTTGCCTCTTCCATGTGTGACATCGGTTCCTGCAATGCCGCCGCCTGCGCACTGCGGCGTGCCCTCGGTGGCACACGGGTGCGAATCTGCCCGCATGACTCTCTCACGGCAGAATTGACTGCCGAGATCGAGGGCCGGCGATTTCCCCTGCCCTCTGCTCTCAATGTCTGGCTCCGCAACGCCCTTCATGGTCTGCCACTCAAGCCGCGCCGCTTTTTTCTGAGTAATGAAAGTCTTCCCCGCTGCGGAAACACGCCAGAGAACAATCCCACTCAATTTGCAATGGCCGCCCAAACTGCGGGACAAGATTCGCCAACCTACAGCCAAGCCGCGCGTAGCCCGAAACCGCCGACCGGGGCACATTCTGAACAGAATCGATGGCCGCAGCAAATGGCCGCGTTCTTGAAAAAAAGAAACCATTCGAAACAATGAAAAAGTCAGCACTTACTACATGGGATCCATTCCGCGAACTCGGACACTTGCAGAATCGTCTTGCCGGACTGCTTTCGGGACGGGAGGGAGAGTCAACCCTCGGCTTCCCGGACACCGACTGGTCACCCGCAGTCGACATCAAGGAAGATGAGAAGACCTTCACCATCACGGCCGACCTCCCCGACGTAAAAAAAGAGAATGTCGACGTGGTGGTCGAAAACGGCGTGCTCTCGTTTTCCGGCACCCGCAGCACCGAGGCCGAAGAAAAGGATGAAAAAAAGACATTCCATCGAATCGAGCGCTCCTCGGGCAGCTACATGCGCAGATTCCAACTGCCCGAAGGCGTCAATGAGCAGGATGTGTCCGCCAGCTACCGCGACGGAGTCCTGACCATCAGCCTGCCGAAAGTTCCCAGGGAGGAACCCCGCAAAGTATCGATCTCGGTGGGCTGAAGCCTGCCGGGTCCGCCCCTGCCGGCAGTCAGCGTTTTCGCCGGCGGGGGCGTGACTCCCTTTCCCCTGAATCCAACGACCCGGGATCATTTTCAACCTGCATCGTCCCCGACAGCGCTCAGATCACTGGGCACTACTCCCTGTGCTGTTGCCAGCGTGCTTATCCTCCCGCATGCTGGTGGCATGCTCATCTCCCGCCGGGCGGCTTCGCAATGAGTGCGCCGGCTGGAGAGATCACCAACCTACATGAAAACTGCCATCCTCTGCTCCGGCGGCGACTGTGCCGGGATGAACCCGGCCATCAAGTATTACGTGGAAGCGTCACTGGCAGCGGGAGATACGCCGCATTTTGTTCACCGCGGATTCGAGGGGCTCATCGATGGCGACATCCGCAAAGTGTCCTACGCTGACGTTGCCGGAATCGTCGCACGCGGCGGCACGATCATCCGCTCGGCCCGCTCGGAGCGCTTCAAGGATCCTGCCGCCCGCGCAACTGCCGCGGCAAACCTCACAAGCCACGAAATCACCGGCCTGCTGGTTCTTGGTGGCGACGGCTCGAACCGTGGCCTGGAACTGCTCTGTCGGGAGCACCAACTGCGTGGCATCGGTATTCCCGCCACTATCGACAATGACGTGACCGGTTCCGATTACTGCCTCGGAGTCGACAGCGCCCTCAACGCGATCGGTCGATGCCTCGACCAGATCCGCGACACGGCAGCGTCGTTCCGGCGGGCCTTCGTGGTCGAAACCATGGGCCGGGAAAGCGGTTACCTCGCCCTGGTGAGCGCGATTTCCTCCGGTGCGGAAATCTGCCTGATTCCGGAAATCCCCTTCGACCTGGACGCGATTGTCGCGCGCATGCGCCGCGAGTTCGAGGGTGGACGCGAATACGCCATCGCCGTGGTCTCCGAGGCCACCCAGGCCAGCGCCCGACTGGTTTCACGTCTGCGCGAGGAAATCGGCATCGAGAGCCGCCTCACGATACTCGGTCACATCCAGCGCGGAGGGAGTCCCACCGCCTTCGACCGACGCACTGCCTTTGAATTCGCCGATGCGGCGGTCGACGCATTACGAGACATCTCGAGGACCGCCAGCTTTCTTGGTTACCAGGGCGCCAGCATTACCGAACATCCCCCCGGAGCGCCTGTCTCTCCGCTTCCCGAAACCCTCATGGAACGGGGCCAACGGCTGGCCAATTAGATCGTGCGTGCGCGCACCGGACGCTTGTGGTCGATCGCAGGCTTGCCACGGACGAACGCGGGACAACCCATGCCTTGCCGCGATCAATCGACGCAGAGTCATCCTGCCGGGGATAATCCATATTGGAAAAAGCCAGAGATTACATCCCGCCAACGATCTGTGGCGGATTTGTTCGCCACACTGACCTCAAGACGATGACTCCGCACCCCAGATCTGTAGCCGAAAAACAATCCCGCTCACCGCTCACCACGCCGGGGCGGATCCTGCTGCTGCTCACGGCGGTTGCCACGGTCGGCGTGGCTGGGCATTCGCCGGAAACTGGAATCCCTGCCAGTCGCGGCTTCCGCCTGCCGCATGGCGATGCCACGCTCGGAAAACAGGCCTTCGTGAGTCATGCCTGCCATCGCTGTCACACCGTCGAAGGCGTCGATTTGCCTGTTCACCAACGCGACGCCGCAGGACTCGCACTGCATCTGGGCAAAGAGATCCATTACGTCGAAAGTTACGGCGACCTGCTTACCTCGATCACCAACCCCGAGCACCTCATTTCCGAGAAGTATCGCGCCATCCTGGCAGCCAATGGCAACGCGGACATCCGTGCAGCGATGCCTTCTTTCAATCGGTCGATGACCGTGCAGCAACTCATCGACATCATGACCTTTCTCAACTCGCGCTATCGTTCCCTCGCACCCGACTACTCGGATGCCGTCTACTTCTGAATCTGTCTTCATGAGCAACCAGAAAAACAACCACGACTACAAGATTGAAGAGCACCATGCCCTGCTGGCTCTCGCCATCATTCTGCTCATACTGATCCTGCTGGCGTCCTGAATTCCGCCGGGCCACGGCTCATGCCGCCTGGCGCCGCGTGTAGATTGCGCACCATCCCGCGCGACGTCGCCCGTGCGATCACAAGCAAGCCCCCCGGCTTTTCCGGAGCACGTCTGCGCATCAGGTGCCACCCTCTCCGGAAACCCCGCTGTCATCATTGGTGCCGGAATCCTCGCGCTGACTTCGTGTGCCGGCGGCCTCATCCACGACATCATCCGATTGCTCACCACCCTCTTGCGCCTGCTCGACCGAGCAGGAACCACTCAGTCAGGTCGGTATGCCCATCCTCGGAAGGATGACCAGTTGCAGTAAAAAATAAACCACCACGAAACAAACAAAAAACACCATCACGGGCTCCTTTCCGAGTTGTGCGCATTTACGGTTTTCAACTCGCGTATCGTCCATAATCGTCCCTTCGGAGGCTGCATGCAACCCTCTCAGCGGGATCGAGGCTCTGCTCCCTGTAATGGCCGCAAGATGGCATTTTCCTCGCCATCCCAACGCGCACCTTGACGGATCCAGTTCCGCAACAACGCGATTTCGCCGGTCTCCAATGCATGGCCCGTCGGAGGCATAGCGCCCTCTTCCGCGTCCGCGAGAATGATGACCCGGAAAAGACGACTGCGCATCGGCTCACCGGGCACCACGAAAGGACCACGACGGCTGAAAGCATACAGCGCATCACGCGTCTCCAGAGACACCCCGGCAGCCGGAGTCACGCCACCATGACAGGGCAGGCAGCGCGCCTCCAGTATCGGCCTGATATCACCCTCGAAATCAACCCGCGCCGCCGGACGATGCTCTTCAAGCAACTCACGAACGCGCTCATCCCGCGGCTCATGTGGACCATGCCCGCAGGACGCCAGGGCGCTCGCCACACCAAGCACCAGCACGACCCACCCCAACCCGGTGGCCTTTGACCTGATCTGATCGCAATCATCCATCTCTGATACTTCACCACAATCAATGTGTCTGCACCCCGCATCTTCCCGCAGCAGGTCAACTCCGCCTGCCGCCCTTCCCTTGACCGGGCTCCCGGCGGACTGCACAGTTGTTGGGGTTGCAGCAATACGGTTGGCACCACGCGAAGACACAGGACACAACAACCTGGCCAGCCCTGCCGTTCCCCCGCTCACCACGACTCCATGGACCGCTACCACCAGATCATCCTCGGATTCGATGGCTCGAGCTGTGCTGAGAAAGCCGCGCGGGAGGCGATGAAAATCGCCGGCTGGAGCGTGGCGCCCCTGTGGAGCTACAGGATCATCTCCCCAACGGAAATCGATGACTTGAGCACGAGCACTGACCTCGATGAACAGGCCTGCCTGTGTGCCCTCGTGCACCAGGATTACGGCGTGCTCGATACCATCGCCACACCCTTCGTCGAGACCGAATGGCACCACTACTGCTGCGTCGGTCAGCCGGTCGATGTGCTGCAGGAGAAAGTCGAAGCGCATCAGGCCGACCTGATGGTCATCGGAACCCACGGACACACGCATCAAGAGACCGGGGTGCTCGGTCCGATTGCGCGGGCGATCCTGCGGCAGCCTCGCTGCGACGTTCTGGTGGTGCGGGAAGTTATCGTGGGAAGTTTCTGCCACGTGGTGGTCGTCCTCGGCGAAGGGACGAATGAAGCCGACGCCGCGGCCCTGAGGCGTGCGGCAGCCATCGCCGCCCACGGAGGATGCTCCCTGCAGGTCATCAGCTGCTACCCGACGAACTGGCAACGAATCCTCGCTGACAGGGTCAGCCAACCGGCGGCGCAGACACGAGCAGAACGGGCCGTAGCAATCCGGACGACCGCACTGCAGAAACTCGTGGCCAGCGAGACCATTCCCCGGGATACCCCCGAACCCGAAATCAGGGTGATCACCCATCACTCGTCCACCCTCGGCGTTCTCGAACAACTCGGCCGTGCGGAAGCGGATCTCGTGGTGCTTCCCGCATACCTCTCGGGAGAAATCCCGGATGTCGAACGCGTCGTCTCCAACACAAGAAGTTCCGTACTTCTGACCATTCATCCCGGCCCGTCACCGCAATCGCGAGCAACCAGGCAGGCTGGCCGGGAAACCTGCGCGGCAGAGAACTGACTGCCTCTCTGGATCTACGCCAATCAAGACCCATCGCACCGCAAACCATGCAGGAAGCCAGACAATCGATGGCTGGCGCCGGCATGCCGGAGAGGCGATCATTTTCCACGGGCCATCCACCCGAATACAGGCAGCACATTCCAATGAAAAGCATCCAGCATCTTCTCGTCGGCAGCGACTTTTCTTCCTCATCCGACAGCGCCATCCGTGAAGGTTACCGCATCGCATCCAGAGTCGGAGCGCGCTTGAGTATCATCCACGTGGTCAACCGGGAGGAACTTCGTTCATTCGCATCAAGCAACCGAGCCGACCCCGACATCATCCTTCACGGAGTCACCGAGCGCTTGGAAAATTCTGTCCGCGACCTGATCGGAGGGCCCTCCGAGATGGTGCGCTGCGAGATTCTCGTCGGCAATCCGTTCATGGAAATAGCCGGCGCGGTGACCGACTGGAACTGCGATCTGGTATTGCTCGGATCACGCGGTTACGGCGGAGACGAACCGGGAAGAGTCGGTACTGTGGCATCGAAATGCGTTCGACGTCTGCCCTGTCCGGTTCTGCTTCTGAGGGGAAGACACCAACACGCTTTCAGAAAAATCGTCGCCTGCGTGGATTTCTCTGAAAATTCGCGCGAAGCGCTGCGTCATGCTTTCCAACTGGCGCGCACGGACGGCGCATCGCTGGAAGTACTGCATGTCGACCCGAGCAGGCATCATATCATGACCGATTTCGGTTCATTTTCTCTGTCCCATACCGTTCCCTCCGAGGAAGCGCTTCAAAATGCGCGAAAGGCACTCGAATCGTTCGTCCGCACCGTGGGAGATGACCATATCGCCGACCTTGCATACACGACCTGCATCATGGAGGGCGCTCCGGTTGCCCAGACGATCGCGCGGCACCTCAGGGATCGAGATGCCGATCTCGCTGTTGTAGGAACCCAGGGACGCGGCAGATTACTGACCGTATTTCTCGGCACGACTGCCGAGGCACTCATTCACGATTCTCCCTGCTCCATCCTGGCAGTCAAGCCGGCGAAAATCACCGACGATCTCGAAGCAGCAGAGACTCAGACGGAGACTGACGCCCTTGAAGAAATTCGCGCCGCAACAAAACAACCGGCACGATAAAGTCCAGGGTGTGGATCAAGCCTGTCCATCAGCTTGGAAAGATGCCTGAGAGCCTTCAAGAACAACAAACCGAAACACCAGAGCATCGCAGTGCCGCAGGCGACAACCATGCCCAGCCTGAGAAATTCTTTGCAATCGACACGGTTCTGGTCGTGCTGGCTCTTATCGGTTTGCTCGCTGGTATTCTGTTCGAGCGTTCGATCGGCACGGGCCCGGCAACCGGGTATGCCCTGGCCATCTCCATTTTCTGCGGCGGCTGGCTCGGGCTGCGCAATGCTCTGAGCGCAATCCGAAGGGGTCACCTTTCGATAGACGCTCTGATGCTGCTGGCGGCGGCAGCAGCCGTCACCATGGGAAACCCGATCGAGGCGGCCGTGCTGCTGTTTCTGTTCTCGCTCTCCAACCTGTTGCAACGCTACGCCACTGACAGGTCCAGGCGCGCGATCGGATCGCTCCTCAAGCTGCGCCCGGAAACAGCCCGGGTCCGCCGCGACGGGGAGATCGTGACGATTGCGTTGTCGGAGATTGCTGTCGGCGAGATCTTCCTGATTCGCCCGGGCGACCTCCTGCCGCTCGATGGCATTGTGCGGCGGGGTGAAAGCTCTGTCGACCAGTCACCGATCACCGGCGAGTCGATACCGATCACCCGGCGCACGGGCGACCCGGTGCTGGGCGGCACAATCAACGGCAGTGGCGCTCTCGAGATCGAAACCACCAAACCGGCCCGCGAGACCGCACTGGCAAAGATGATCGAACTCGTCGAGGACGCCCAGCAAGAGAAAGCGCAGACCCAGAGAATCATCGACCGCTGGGAGCAACCCTACGCCCTGGGGGTCATTCTCATCACGCTGCTGTCCATTCCACTTTTCCTGCTCCGCGAACCACTCACCGAGGCATTCTACCGCTCGATGACCCTGATGGTTGCGGCAAGCCCGTGCGCGCTGGTGCTCTCGACACCCACGGCCATTCTCTCGGCGATTGCCAGCGGAGCCCGGCGCGGCGTGCTTTTCAAAGGCGGTGTCTTCGTCGAACAGGCCGGCTGCCTGAAAGCAATCGCATTCGACAAGACCGGCACTCTCACGCAGGGAAAAACCCGCCTCACCGACATCAGGCCGATCGGAGAGTGCCGCGCTGACGAGTTGCTCGAAATCGCCGCGGCTGTCCAATCGCTATCCGAACACCATCTGGCCCGTGCCACCGTTGCGGCCGCCGACGAACAGGGACTCGACCCACCCCGTGCCAATGATTTTCAAGCCACGATCGGCAAGGGCGTGACCGCCACCGTCAACAACGCGGTCATCCATATCGGGAACCCGTCATTTTTCGAGGCCGGCGCTGCCCCCCAAATGAGCGCGGCACTCGGGGTTCTGACCGAACTCGAGCAAGCCGGGAAAACCGCCGTCATGGTAACTCGCGACAACCAACCAATCGGCGTCCTCGCCTTCGCCGACACGCTGCGCCCGGAGGCAACCCGAGTGCTCCGCGACCTGCGTAAGCGGGGCATCCGGCGCATCGTCATGTTGACCGGTGACAATGCCCATGTCGCTTCAGCGATCGCCAAGCAAGCCGGGATCGACGAATTTCACGCCGGACTTCTGCCGGCAGAAAAAGTCGCAATTGTGCGCCGCATGAGCCGGGAAACAGGCCCGGTTGGAATGATCGGTGACGGGGTCAATGACGCCCCCGCTCTGGCAACGGCGTCGGTGGGAGTCGCAATGGGAGCTGCCGGCACCGACGTGGCTCTCGAGAATGCCGATCTCGTCCTCATGTCCGATGACTTGAACCTGCTCTCTTTTGCAGTCGAACTGTCGCAGAAAGCCCGGCATACTCTTCTCACCAACCTGGGCTTTGCCCTCGCAGTCATCTTCCTCATGGTCGCTATGATCCTCACCATCGGACTACCCCTGCCGCTCGCCGTGGTGGGTCACGAAGGAAGCACGGTGCTTGTCTCCCTCAACGGACTCCGTCTGCTGGCAGTGCATCCACGACAATCGTGCAACAACCCGACAGCCAGCGCATGAGCCTCACGGAACACAAGCCACGGATTTTCCTCCCCACCGATCTGAGTGAGGCCAGCCATGGTGCGTTTGTGCATGCTCTCAAGTTCGCCATCGCCAGCGGCAGCGAACTGGACATTCTGCACGTCGAGGAAACCGAGGGTGAAATCTCGCTGAGTGACTTCCCGCAGGTGCGCCGGACACTCGAACAGTGGAATGAGCATGAAACCCAGGTTCACGTCTCCAAGCTCGTCGGACGCGAAGGCGATCCCGTAAGTGCCTCCCTGAGCTACCTTGCATCCCACCCGGCGGATCTCGTCGTGCTTGCCACCCACCAATACAGCTCAGCCACCCGCTGGCTGCATGACAAGGTGGCCGAACCGATTGCCCGGGGCAGCGGCGAGCCCACGCTTTTCCTGCCGCGGGACGGAACAGGATTCGTTTCGGACGTGGACGGTTCGATTGACCTGCACCGTATTCTCATCCCCATCGACCACGAGCCCGATCCGCGCTGTGCGATCGAGGCCGCTGCCGACATCGCCGCCCTGCTTGAATGCGAAAACGTCGAATTTACCACCCTCCACATCGGTCCCGCCGCCGACGCGCCGGTTCCCGTGACGCCGAAATTTGCCAACTGGCACTGGCAAAATCACCTGATCGAAGAACCAGAGCATGATGTCGTGGATGAAATCGCAGAAATGGCGAAACAAACCAACAGCGAACTCATCGTGATGACCACGGCCGGCCACCATGGGTTTCTCGACGCCCTGCGCGGCACCACCACCGAACGCGTACTTCGCAATGCCCCGTGCCCCGTGCTCGCGGTTCCGGAGGATGGTTGAAGCGGCAATCCATCTGCTCTGAGATGTGCGCAGACTTGAACAACGCATGCATAGCCAAATACAGCTTGGGCACCGAAAATCTTAAGCATGCAGAAACAATCATCACTGTTCAGTCGTATCGGGGGCGAGGCAGCGATCAATTCCATGGTCGATGAGTTCTACCTGCGCATCATGCAGGACAACGAACTTGCACCGTTCTTCGAGGCGTCCTCTATCGATCACATCCGCGGTATGCAGCGCGAATTTCTTACCGTGGCTCTTGGCGGAGACCCCGTCTACAGCGGCCGACCCCTGGCGCACGTTCACCACGGCCGTGGAATCAAGCCACGCCATTTCAAACTGTTTGTCAGGCATCTCGGCGAGGTCCTCCGAGATCACGGTATCGCCGAAGAAGAAATGATAGAAGTCATCGGGCACGTAAACAAGCACGTCGACGAAATCGTCGGAAACGGCGGTGGCGTCGACGGTTGATTCGCAAAAAAATCATGTCAGAGATCTACGGATCCGATGCTTACTCGCCGCCCCAGATCGCGCAGCGGATCGAGCAAACCGGAGTCAACAAGGCGAACTTGCGGATCATTCCACTCGTTGCGCTGGCGATACTCGCCGGTGCCTTTATTGGTCTCGGCGCACTCTACTACACGATCGTTGTCGCCGACCCTGAACTCGGATTCGCTGCCTCGCGAGTACTTGGAGGTGCCGTCTTCTCCCTCGGGCTGATTCTTGTTATTGTAGCCGGCGCAGAACTCTTCACCGGCAACAATCTCATGGTCATGGCCTGGGTTTCACGAAGAATCAGCGGAGTCCTGCTGGCAAGGAACCTCATAGTCGTCTATTTCGGAAATTTCGCCGGGGCCGTGGGGCTGGCTGGCCTGGTTTATTTTTCTGGTCATTGGCGCATGGCCAACGGCGCCATCGGAGAGGCAGCCATCGCGATCGCGCAGGCAAAAGTCGCCCTGCCCTGGCAGGAAGCCTTCTTTCGCGGTGTTCTCTGCAATCTGCTGGTCTGTCTTGCCGTCTGGATTGCCATGGGAGCGCGCACTGTGGCCGGCAAAATTCTCGCTGTTCTGTTTCCCATTTCCGCTTTCGTTGCCGCCGGCTTCGAACACTGTGTGGCCAACATGTATTTCCTGCCTCTTGGTATGCTGATCGGTGGAGCGGATACGATTTCCCCTGCAAACTTCGCTGCCAGCCTGATTCCCGTCACCCTGGGAAATATTGTCGGAGGAAGCGTCCTTGTAGGGCTTGTTTATCGACTCATCTACCATCGTCAGTCATCGGGATGAACCAAGGACACCACACCTCGCACCGCCTGCCGATCGCTGCTCCTCAAGAACTCGATTCCATGAAGATTCGTGATCTCTACGCTGCAACCAACTCCACGCGGAGAAGAGCGCTGTCCCTGAATCTGGTAAAAATGCCGCGGCACAATCTTGCCATCGGCATGGCCTGTTTGTTCCTCGGTCCAACGATCCAGTTCTCTTCCTGCAACGGGGCAACTCCCGGCCCCGCCTCGGAGACTGCGGCACCAACACCTGCAACCCTTCACGACTATGCTTTCCTCGCCCTGCGCAACAACTCCGCGCTGCAGGCAGCTTACCAGAAATTCCAAGCCGCCGAGCACCGGGCCGCTGGTGCCGGAACACTGCCCGATCCAATGATCGGCTTCGGACATTTCATCGAGAATGTGGAGACCCGCCTCGGTCCGATGAAGAACCAGGTCATGGTCTCGCAGATGCTGCCGTGGTTCGGTAAGCTCGATGCCGGCCGCAGCGTTGCCTCCCACATGGCTCTAGCCGCTGCCTACGAGTATGAGAGCCAGCGACTCCAGATCCTGCGCGACACCGGCACCGCCTACTACGATTATGCCTACCTCGGCCGCCGTGATGCCGTCACGCGCGAAACGCGCGAACTGCTCAAGCGTTTAGCGGTAATTGTCGATGACAAGGTCCGCGCGGGCGGCAACTACTCGCAGCAGCTACGGGTCGAGATCGAAACCGAGAAACTCGAAGACCGACTCCGCCAGATCGACCGGGCCCGCCGGCGCCAGGATGCGAAGATCCGCGCCCTGCTCGGGATTGATCCTGCCGCAGAGGGCTCCCCGCTGCTTCCCGTTCCGGTTCTCGAAGATCCGAAGGGTGGCAAGCCCGAGCCCTCAGAGCTCCGCCAGGCCGCCACCGGCGAACACCCGTCGCTCAAGCAGCTCGGGGCGCAGGCGGCCGCCGCCCAACAGCGCCAACGCCTTGCCCGACTCGCCCCGATCCCGGATCCGACGATCGGAGCCAACTATACCGAGATCGGGGATGGCGGCGATGACGCCCTCTCGG
>JBDQJG010000002.1:0-43512 GCA_040263955.1 Verrucomicrobiales bacterium | reverse complement strand
GCGCCTTTAACCAGAGCTTCCTTGGTCGAGAAATGACCTGTGTGACCTGCGGGTGCATGGCCGGGTGAGCAGGTCCGGTCGATCGAGGAAGGGGTCGACACGGTCGCCTGGTTGGCAGACGAGGCATCTGCCGAGCTTACGGGACAGTTTCTCCGGGACCGGAAATAATTCGCTTGGCCGGTCCCCTGCTTCGTCTGGGAGATGGCACGGGAACTGCTGTGTGTGGGTGTGGGAACCCCTGCCGGCACAAGGGCTTGGGGGGGCTTTCCACGTCCCTCAATTGCCCGCCAGCTGTTTCAATCCCGATGAGCAACACCATCGCTCAGATCATCGCCGAGCTTCATGATAAGTATCGTCACTGTGACGAGGGAGCCGTGGCGGACTACATTCCCGAGCTCGCCAAGGCCAATCCAGACTGGTTCGGGATCAGTGTGATCACGGCCGACGGCCATGTCTATTCCGTCGGGGATTCCGAGCAGACCTTCACGATTCAGTCGATCTCGAAGGCGTTCACCTATGGGATGATCCTCGACGAG
Organism: Verrucomicrobiales bacterium; assembly: GCA_040263955.1. Taxonomy (GTDB): domain Bacteria; phylum Verrucomicrobiota; class Verrucomicrobiia; order Verrucomicrobiales; family DEV007; genus CALSSN01. The sequence continues at coordinate 42,976 of JBDQJG010000002.1, read as the reverse complement.
CATGGCATCGAGAAAGTCGAGAAACGGATCGGTGTCGAGCCGTCGGGGGAGGCGTTCAACTCCATCAGCCTGGACCCGGTCACAGGGCGACCTCTGAACCCCATGATCAATGCTGGGGCGATTGCCGCGACGGGCATGGTTCGAGGGCAGGGATTCGAGAATCGCTTCGAGCGCATTCGGAAACGACTCAGCCAGTTTGCCGGCAGCGATCTCGAGGTCGACGAGGCCGTCTACCGATCCGAGAGTCAGACCGGCTTCCGAAATCGGGCGATTGCGAACCTCCTGCGAAACTTCGACATGCTCGATGATCCGGTGGAGGAGGCAGTGGAGGTCTATTTCAAACAGTGCTCGATCCTGGTGAGTTGCCGGGATCTATCCCTGATGGCGGCTTCGCTCGCGAACGGCGGGGTCAACCCGGTGACCGGGGAGCGGGTCCTGAATTCCGAGAACGTCGAAAAAGTGCTTAGCGTGATGAGCGCCTGCGGGATGTATGACTATTCCGGGGAGTGGATCTTCACCGTGGGACTACCGGCTAAGAGCGGGGTCGGCGGCGGTGTCCTCGGGGTGCTTCCGGGACAACTGGGAGTGGCCGTATTTTCTCCCCGCATCGACGCGAAGGGGAATAGCGTGCGGGGGCTGAAGACCTTTGAGGAACTGTCGAGTCTCTTCGACCTGCACCTCTTCAACTATCCGGTGATTTCCAACCATGTGATTCGCCGAATCTATCGCCTTAATGAGGTCGGTTCGCACCGGCAGCGTCCGAAGCGGCACCACGATGTGATTCGCGAGCATGGGCACCGCGTGACCGTGATCGAGATGCAGGGCGATCTCTTCTTCAGTGCGATGGAGCGCCTGATTCGGGCCAAGTCCGACTTGGAGGAACAATTCGAGACGGTCGTCCTCGACCTGCGGCGCGTCGGGATGACCGATCGGGCGGCCAGGGATCTGCTGCTTCGCGTTGTCCAGAAGCTGACGGATGCAGGCAAGGAGACGATCATTGTCGACCCGATGTGCCTGGTCGAGCGAGAGGGATTCGAATCCGAGCGGTTCCGGTTGACCTTCGCCGACGAGATCGACGTCGCCCTGGAGCGGTGCGAGGACCAGATCATCGATGCTCAGGTCGAGGCTCCGATGGTCACGGGGCTCGTTTCTTTCCACGAGTTCGAAATTTTCCAGTCCCTCGACTCGAGGGAACTCTCGGAGGTGGAGGGCTTCCTCGAAATGGAGAGTTTCCCCCCGGGTCATCGGATCGTCTCGCAGGGGAGTCATTCCGACCACATCTACTTGTTGGCCAAGGGGCTTGTGAGCATCTACCACCAGGGCGAAAACCTCGACCAGAAGGCTCAGCGCATCGCAGCGTTCGGTCCCGGTGTTTGCTTCGGCGATATTGCGGTGATCGACCAGAGCCCACGGTCGGCTGATGTCTGGTCCGATTATGGCTCGACCTGCTACACACTGTCCTCGGACGGCCTCGTGAAACTGGAGCAACAACATCCGGACATCTATGCCAAGGTCATCCGCAACTTGCTTCTGATCAATATTGACCGTCTCCGGCGCTGCACCCAGGAAATCAGCAGTCTCAAGGCCTGAGCGGATCCTGGGCCGGGGACGGGCGCTTGCATGGGCCCGTGATAGAGGGGGTCCGGGAGGGGCCGTGGGAATCGCTCGTGAAGTCGTTCCTGCCGTGGGAACGCCGTGACCGGGTGCTGGCGCTGCCGTGCGGGGAGATCTCTTCTCTTGACCTTTAGTAAGGGAACCTTAAGGATATGGGTCTTCTGATTATTCTCATGGCGGAATCCTCGTACACCGAAGATGATATCAAGTCGCTCTCCTGGCGTGAGCACATCCGCCTGCGCCCGGGGATGTATATCGGTAAACTGGGAGACGGTTCGGAGGCGGACGACGGCATCTATGTGCTGCTCAAGGAGGTTCTCGACAACTGTGTCGACGAGTTTGTCATGGGTCACGGCAAGCGCATCGAGATCACTATCGAGGCGGATGGCATGGTCGAGGTGCGCGACTTCGGCCGCGGCATCCCGTTGGGCAAGCTGATGGACTGCGCGGCGAAGATCAATACCGGGGCGAAGTACGATTCGGAGGCCTTCAAGCGCTCGGTCGGCCTCAACGGGGTGGGCATCAAGGCGGTCAATGCGCTGTCCGATTTCTTTGAGATCCAGGCCTTCCGCGAGGGCGAGACCCGCGCCATCACTTTCTCGCGCGGCGAGGTGACCGAAGAGATGAAGCGCTCGCGCAAGTCCTCGGAAGAGAACGGCACCCGGCTGATGTTTCATCCAGACCCGGAGTCCTTCGCCAGCGATTTCGCCTTCCAGATCGAGATCGTCGAGCAGATGCTGCGTTACTACAGCTACCTGAATCCGGGGCTCGCGCTGGTGCTCAATGGCAAGACCTTTCGCTCCAAGGACGGGCTGCTCGACCTGCTGCAGGAGAAGATGAGCGAGGAGCCGATCTATCCGATCGTGCACCTGGTGGGCAGCGACGTGGAGATCGCTTTCACGCATGTGGAATCCTATGGAGAAGATCACTTCAGCTTCGTCAACGGGCAGCACACGACCATGGGTGGCAGTCACCAGGCGGCGTTCCGCGAGGCGATAGTCAAGTGCCTGCGCGATCACTTTAAGAAGCAGTACGATCCGCAGGATATCCGCCAGGGGATCGTGGCGGCAGTCTCGGTGAAAGTACAGGAGCCGGTCTTCGAGAGCCAGACCAAGACCAAGCTGGGTAGCACCCACATGGAGCCCGGCGGTCGGACGGTGCGCGGCCACATCGGATCGGTGCTGGCCGAGGAACTGGACAATCACCTGATCCGCAACCGCGAGGCGGCGGAGGCGCTGCAGCAGAAGATCATCCGCTCGGAAAAGGAGCGCAAGGAAATGGCAGGCTTGCAGAAAGCCGCCAAGGAGCGCGCCAAGAAGTCGAAGCTGGTCAACAAGAAGCTGCGCGACTGCCGGGTGCATTTCGATGGCAAGGACAAGCGGCGCGAGGAGTCGATGTTGTTTGTCACCGAGGGGGATTCCGCCTCCGGATCGATCACCAAGTCACGCTGTGCTGAGACCCAGGCGGTGTTCTCATTGCGGGGCAAGCCGCTGAACTGCTTCGGCCTGACCAAGAAGGTCGTCTACGAGAACGAGGAGCTGGCATTATTGCAGAATGCGCTGGGTATCGAGCACGACATCGATGACCTGCGCTACAACAAGGTGGTGCTGGCCACTGATGCGGATGTCGACGGCATGCACATCCGCTTGTTGTTGATGACCTTCTTCCTGCAGTTCTTCCCCGACCTGGTTCGGCAGGGGCACGTGTTCATCCTGCAGACGCCGCTGTTCCGTGTGCGCAACAAGAAGGAGACCCGCTACTGCTACAGCGAAGAGGAGCGCAGGCAGGCGATTGCCGAGCTGGGAAAGAACCCGGAGATCACCCGCTTCAAGGGCTTGGGAGAGATCAGCCCGGATGAGTTCAAGGGCTTTATCGGGCAAGACATCCGGCTCGATCCGGTGACCGTCGACGAGAAGCAGTCGCTGCGCGAGATGCTGGCATACTTCATGGGTAAGAACACCCCGGAGCGCCAGAAGTTCATTATCCAGAATCTCCGCGTGGAGGCCGACATCGTCGAGGGTGAGGAAGCCGGCGCGGAAGCGGCCGCCGCCTAGATAGAGTGTCTGAGTAAGGCAGTCTGCAGGGTTTGAACAGGGCAAAGCAAACCTCCTGATTCTTTCAGGGCGCGCCGCTGGAACTATTCATTTACGAGAGAGTGATCATTCGTAGAAAGTCTGGCTTGGGGTTTGTTTTGGTGCCGCTTGCTCTCCGGAGCGCTGTCGTGGCAATGATTGATATTTCCCCTAATTTTCTCGACTTCGGATTCTTACTGGTCGAGTAATTGAATCGTTTGAGTCGTTGATTTGTTTTTGTATCATAAACAACGGGATATGCTGATGGATTTTGTGTGCAATAAATGGGTGTCAGGCAGGAATCATGCGCAAGAAAAACAACGCATGCGCGGAGGCTTGTGCACGCCTGTTTTGGCGCTGGCTTTGCTGATTGGATTTGGCGAAGGACCGCTGCAAGCCGAGAAACAGGAAACGAGGCGTCTGTCACTGAACGAGGTAGTGGCCTTAGCTCTGGCGCAGAATCACGATATCGCTGTCCAGAACCTGGATCGCGTGATCGAGGCGGAGCGGATGAACATGGCCCGGGCCGTGTTCGACCCCAGGTTGGAGGGCTCCTATGCCTACCAGCATATTGATAAGCCGCAGAATGCACAGGACTTGATAGCCACCGGCGGAGGAGCGACTGCATTGACCAATCCGCGTATATTCCAGGAGCGCAACGATGTGGCCAAGCTGGCACTGGTGAAAAAATTCCACACGGGCACCTCCGTGGAATTGGCATCCAGTCTCAGTGTGCTGGAAAACAGCCTGAATCGTGAGCGCCCACCCAGTTTATTCAGTCCGGAATACGAAACCTACACAGGAGTGACAATGACTCAGCCGCTGTTGCGCGATTTCGGCCCCAAGGTGAACCTTGCCGGCATTCGCATTGCCAAGTCTAATAACCGCATAGCGGATCTGGAGTGGCGCTCGACCACTGCAGCGACCGTGGCTGGCGCGATGAAGCTCTACTATGACGTCGTCTTCACCCACGCAAACATGGAGATCCAACGCGACGCGATCTCGCTGGCTGAAAAATTGCTGGAGGACAACAGGAAGCGCAGTGAGAAGGGTGTCATACCGCCAAATGAGGTGCTGGTGGCCGAGGGTGCCGTATACGGCCGCAAAGAGCAGGCCTTGGTCGCTGAGACCCAGTATGTCGAACGTCAGGCGGCCCTGCAGCTGCTGTTCAAGCGGGGCGCTGATGTCAATCAGGCTGTTCGTATCGTCCCTACTGGGTCACTGGACGATTCTGTGGAGGTGCCCGAGCGCTCGAAGTTGCTGGATCGAGCGCAAAACTCCCGCTACGACATTCTGCAGGCGCTGGAAGTCGTCGGTCAGCGTGAGATCCAGACGGAGTTCGCCCGCAATCAGGTGTTGCCGCGTTTCGACCTGATTGCCAGCGCGGGCTTTCACGGGCTGGATGGCAGCACTGGCGGCTCTTTCGACGAAGCTTTCAACAGCCAGGCTCCTGAATGGACGGTAGGAGTCTCGTTTTCCGTGCCGCTCGGCTTGAAGCGCGCGCGCGCGCAGGCCCGGCTGGCCAAGCACGAAGAGACACAGGCAAAAATTGACGTGGATCGAGCCCGGGCGCAAATCGGCTTGGAGCTTGATACGGTTCTCGATCGGATCAATACGGATCGCCAGCGACTAGTCGCTGCCAGGAAAGCTGGCGAGGTTGCTTCCCAGACGCTGAAAAACGAAATCAAGCGGCTCGACCAAGGGGTAACTACCAGCTATCAGGTGCTTGAATACCAGAAGGAATATTCTCAGACGCGTAGTCGCGAATTGGCGGCGCTGGCAGATTTGAACAAGGACCAGCTCGATCTCTGGCTGGTAACCGGCCAGTTGCTGGAGCGGCAAGGTATCGAGGTCATCGAAAACAACGATCAGTCCGTGCAGTTAAGCACTGACGGGGGTGTGGAAAAAGCCGACGCGAGTAACGGTGGATCAGAGAGTAATGCGGCTCCCTGATTCGGAAATCGCGAGGCCTTTGATCTTGTGCATTTCCTTGCGCATAACAGTTCTGTCAGATTGCCGTTTGCAGGAATGAGGTATGCATCCTCTGATCGAGGATAGATCATCCGAGTGGATCTCGTTGTAGATCGCACTTTGGGAAGGGATTGCATAAAGCTTCAGTAGCACTGATAATAATAGAATGGCACGGGCTTCTTCCAGTGAAACGATTGGTTTTTCCGGGTGGCTTGTAGCATGCGCAATGCTTGGGTTGTTCTGTGTTCAAGGGGAAGTCGTGTTGCTTGCGGGAGAGTTGAGGCAGCAGCAGGGCACAGTGGAGCCGGCGGAGGATATCGAAATGATGGCTCCGATCAGGGAGCTGGTCGTGGAAATGCATGTCGAGGAGGGAGATCGCATCGTTAAGGGAGATCCATTGGTCAGCTTGCGCTCGGATATCCAGCAGCTCACGGTTGAGAGCCTCGAGCAACAGCGTAAGAAAGCAGAGTTCGATTACAAGGCGGCCAAAGCTCTCTTCGAGGATGATGTTCAGAGTGAGAATGACGCGCTCACCATGGAGGTCGAATTCAAACGGGTGGACAACCAGCTGAGCATGGCGAAGGCGGACCTGAGGCAGCGTACGCTGCTGGCACCATTCGACGGGGTGGTGGTGAGAAGGTTCAAGGATCCCGGCGAGTCGATCGCCGAAAGCGAGCCCGTGCTGCAGGTCATGCGTGTGGACGAGCTCAAGCTGTTATTTCACTTGGAGGCGAGGTTGCTGCCCTTCATCACGCTCGGCCAGAAGATTCCCGTGAGCTTTCCCGCCTTGCCGCAGGTCGAGGGGATGGCGGGCACGGTTCATTTCATCGATCCGGTGGTCGATGCGCGCAGTGGCCTGTTCCGGGTGCGTCTTCTGCTCGACAACCAAAAGGAGCAAATCAAGCCAGGACTTCGGGTCGTGGGTAGTTTTCCCAAGCCGTCGGCAAGTCCGGCGACACCCTGAGTTCCGTACGCATGGCCATGCCCTGAGGTGGTGCCGGATTGTTTTTTCCAGTTTCATGAACCCTGACCTGCAAGTTTCTGAAGATGCGCGCGGTTATGAGCAGCTCGCTGCCTTCGACGGGGAGCCGGCAGATTTCTGGACCGGCCTCTGCGAGTATGTTCGGGCCGAACTTGAGGTTGAGGCGGCGTGCCTGCTGCTCAGAGCTGGCGGCCAGGAAGCCGAGATCAGGGTTTTGGCTCAGAGCCCCGAGGGGGTGGCCCGTCGCCTTGCGCAGGCCGGGGCGGTCGATGGATTACGGGAGTTGCAATCGCCGGTTTTCGCTCCGCTGGGGGGGCCGCCGGGTGGACGTTTCGCCGCGATGGCCCTGCCCGCAGGTGAGGGACTGCCTCGCCTCTGGATGGTGCTTGAAGGATTGGCGGAAGAACGCTCTGCCACGGTGGTGGAGTCGGTTTCCAAGGATGTGAGTTCGCTTGCTGATCTCTACCAGGCGCGGCGTAAGACGCGGCGCAGCGAGGAGAAATTGGTGACGCTTTCGGAAGTTCTCGACTTGGGCATGGCGCTGGGTGAGACCGCGCATTTCAACGAGGCAGCCCTGCGGATCTGCAATGAACTGGCTGCCCCGATGCGTGCGTCGAGGGTTTCACTGGCGTGGATGGAGGGGCAGGACTTGAAGTTGAAGGCGACCAGTCACGGAGGTCGCATTTCTGCGAATTCCGAGGAAGCCCGGGCGTTGGAGCAGGTAATGGAAGAGGCCGTCGATCAGGACAACGAGGTGGCCCATCCCGAGCTTGCCGACACCTCGGTAATCAGCCGGGAGCACCGGCAGTTTTCCATCGCCCGTGAAGGCTTGGCCGTGCTGTCCGTGCCGCTGCGTTATACCGAGGAGGGAGTCGGGGCCCTGTGCCTCGAGCGCCCCGCGGAGGAAGGCGCGTGGGAGTCGGGTGAAGTGGAGCGGGTGCGCTTGCTGGGGGATCTGGTGGCGCCGCGGCTCGAAGATCTGCATGTGAAGACCGGCTGGATCGGCAAAAGGACATGGCGCGGCCTGAGGCGAAGGGCGACCGGGTGGCTGGGTCATGAACACACCGGTTGGAAACTGACCGTGATTCTTCTGGCGTTGACCTTGCTCGTACTCGGGCTCATTCCCATCGATCACAAGGTCAAGGCACCTTTTATTCTCAAGACGGATGCAGCAGCCCTGATTTCCGCGCCCTTCAACGGCTACATCGAAGCGGTGCATTACCATCTTGGTGACCTTGTGAAAAAGGATCAGGCGATGGTGGGGCTGGACCGAAAAGAACTCCTGCTGCAGCTGGCGGATACCGAGGCCCAGCGCAACGGGCTCGAGCGGCAGATCCGCAAGTTGGAGGGCGAGGGAGCGCTTGCCGAGATGCGGGTGGCCGAGGCAGAGATGCAGCAGGCTGAGGCCAAACTCGCCATGCTCCATCACCGGCTGGAGCTGACCACGGTTACAGCGCCTTTCGACGGCGTAGTCGTTGAGGGCGACCTCAGGGAACGGCTGGCTTCCCCGGTTGAGACTGGCGAACTGCTGCTTAAAATCGTGCAGTTGGAGGACTTGTTCGGCCAGTTGCAGATCGATGATCGCGACATTTCCTACCTGCAGGCAAGCCAGGAGGGTGAGCTGGCATTCACCAGCCGGCCGGAGGAGAAGTTTCCGGTCCGGGTGGATCGTTTTGAACCGGTGGCGGAGATTCGCCCGGAGGGCACCGTGTTCCTGCTTCGGGCTCACCTGCTGGCTGATGCCCAGGATTGGTGGCGCCCCGGGATGAGCGGTATCTGCAAGATCGAAGTGGGCAGGCGCTCGATTCTCTGGATCGGGGTGCATCGCATGATCGAGGCCCTGCGCCTCTGGCTTTGGATATAGAAAAGGCGCAATGAACCGGGCTCCCACCTTCGACGAATCGTGGCATCGTGTGGAGGATCGTCGGGTCCGGCTTCGGCCGGGAGTGGAAATCTTTCCCCAGCGATTCCGGGGTCGGCGCTGGTACGTGGTACGTGACGCGCTGGGCAATCGGTTCTTCCGGATCCGCCCGCCTGCTTATCGATTCATTTGCGAGCTGGAACGCTGCACCACGGTGGGCGAGGCCTGGGAGCGCACGCTCGACGCTTCTCCGGAGGAGGCACCGGGGCAGGGAGAAGTCGTGCAGTTGCTCTCCCAGCTGCATCGCGGTGGGCTGCTGCGCAGTGATCTGGAGGGAGACGTGCAGACCCTGTTCGAGGCGCAAGAAAAAGAGCACCGCCAGAAGGTAGCCAAGCAATGGGCCAGCCTGCTGTTTATCCGCATTCCGTTGTTCAACCCGGATCCTTTTCTCAAGCGCACACTGCCATACGTAGGGTGGATGATTTCGCGTGGCGGCTTTCTCGTCTGGCTGGCCCTGCTGTTTCTGGGAGGCAAGGCACTGGTGGAGAACTGGCCCCAGTTCCGTGCCGAGCTTGGTGGCGTGCTGGGAGCTGCGAACCTGCCCTGGCTTTACCTGACAATGGTCGTGATCAAGGGATTCCACGAGTTCGGACACGGTTATTTCTGCCGGAAATTCGGCGGCGAGGTGCCGCAGATGGGCATTATGTTACTGCTGCTCAATCCGCTGCCCTTCGTGGATGCCTCCTCGAGCTGGGCGTTCCGCCGCAAGAGTCGGCGAATCCTGGTGGCAGCCGCTGGCATCATCGTGGAGTTCGCGATCGCCGCGGTCGCGGTGCTCGTGTGGGTCAATTCGGGCGAAGGGCTGGTCCATTCGGTGGCTCACAATGCCGTTCTCGTCGCCTCGATCAGTACGATTCTGTTCAACATGAACCCGTTGTTGAGGTTCGACGGCTACCACATTCTCTCCGATATTCTCGAGGTTCCCAACCTGCAGAAACGGGCTTCGCGCACGACCCTCTACCTGGTGGAACGCTTCCTGTTCAAGTTACCGACTGCGGTCAACCCAGCGGAAACTCGCACCGAGACGTTCTGGTTGGTCTTCTATTTCATCTGCGTATTCATCTACCGGATTTTTCTTTTGGTGGGCATCGTGTTGCTGGTCTCCAAATGGTTTTTCTTTATCGGGGTGCTGCTGGCGGTGACTTTCGGCTTTCTGTGGCTGGTAGTGCCGGTCCTCAAGGCGGTGGCTTACCTGGTGAAGAGCCCGAGGGTCCAGGCGCGTCGAGGTCGGGCCCTCGGGATTTGCGGCGGTGCGGTCTGCGCGATCCTTGCGTTATGCGCTTTTGTACCGTTGCCGAGCTACTTCCGGGCCAATGGTGTCATCCGCTCGGATCCCTATGCCGGTGTGTTTGCCGGATCTCCCGGGGTGGTAATCGAGGTGATAGCAGTCTCCGGCGAACTGGTCACGGAAGGCACACCACTGGTGCGGCTGAGCAATTTTGAGTTGCTGCGCGAAATTGACATTGCCCGCGCCGATCTCGAGGGCGCGCTGGTTCGGGAGCGGGATGCCCTGGCAAGAGATCAGGCGCAGCGCCTGAGCCTGGCGGGATACATCGAGGCGGCCAAGGCCAGGCTCAGGAAACTCGAGGACCAGCGGGAGGAACTGGTGGTTACGGCCCCGGCCTCGGGAAGGTGGATTGCTCCAGACCTGATCACCATGCGGGGGTCTACCATCGGGCGTGGCAGGCAGTTGGGAGTGGTCCAGGGCGAAGGTGATCATTACCTGGCAGCCGAAGTAGGCCAGTCAGACGTGTCACGGTTGTTCGGAGAGAGTGTGCCCGGGTTGGAGGTCAAGGTGCGAGGACAGGAGAAATATACCATGGCAGTTGCGAGTTTGAGGGCGATCCCAGCCGAGCAACACGCTGAGTCAGAGCGGGCATCGAGCCCGGCGGCGCGTGCCGGCATGCGCGAGCGAGTCGCCGGTGTCGATCCGGGATTGAGCGCGCTTAGCTCTGAGCCGATTTTTGAGGTGCGTGCCTTCCTCGACCCTCAATCGGAGGGCTACCTGCTGCACGGACAGCAAGCGGTGGCTCGCTTCGAGCTTCCCTGGGAGCCGCTGCTCTCCCGCTGGGCACGCAGCCTGCGCCAGCTCTTCCAGCGAAATTACCGGGTCTGATCCGCTCCTGCGGTTCTTTTTGCCGAAACTACCATGCCCACACCTTCAGATCGAAGACGAATCGTGCACGTGCGCCGGCGCTTCGCTGATCCCAAGGGACTCGACCTCATCAGCTACAGTTGCATCGGCTGGTGGAAGCGGGCACCGTGGAAGGCCAGGGGACTGGCCGCCATTGCCGGGAGAATCGACAAGGCACGCGACAAGTTTTCTGAGTTGGACGAGGGGGCGCTTAATGCCCGCCTCATCGGCATGCGCCGCCGCCGCCTCGCGCACCCCGGAGACGTGGAGGGCAATCTCGAAGAGGGACTCGCCCTGCTTGCCGTGGCGGCCCACCGCCAGCTGGGCCTGGCGGCTTACCGGGTGCAGTTGATGGCGGCGGTCGCCTTGGTGCGGGGGTTTCTGACCGAGGTGGACACCGGCGAAGGCAAGACGCTGGCGCTGGCCCTGGCCGCGGCTTACCAGGCCTGGAGTGGCAAGCCCTGCCACGTGATTACCGCCAATGATTACCTGGCCGAGCGTGATGCGAGGCAGCTCAAGAGCTTTTATGAAAAAGTCGGACTGAGCGTCGCCAGCGTGCTCGGCGAGACCCAGGGGCCGGATCGGCGCGAGGGCTACGCCTGCAGCGTGACCTACACCACGGCCAAGGAGGTGGCAGCGGACTACCTGCGCGATCGCCTGAGCCTGGGAGGTCTCGAGGCATCCGGCAACCGGTTGGCGCTGGCCCGTCTTGCCGGCACCAGGGGCTTGCAGGGTTTCGAGCCGGTGCAGAGGGGGCTGTTCTTTGCCCTGATCGACGAGGCTGACAATGCCCTGATCGATGAGGCGGTGACCCCGCTGATTATCAGTCGGACCGTGGAAGCCGGCGAATTGGAATTGGCCTGCAAGGCGACCTGGGCAGTGGCGGAGACCCTCGAGCGAGGCGTCGATTACCAGGTCAACTACACCCTCAAGACGATCGAGGTACCCCCGGGGCACCTCGAAGAGATCGCTTCCCAATCGAGTTTCCCCGGGGCCCGGCTCTGGTCGAGTGTGCGTCGCCGGGCGGAATTGCTGCGGCTGGCGTTGGAGGCACGGGAGTTTTTCCGCCGCGACGAGCAATACGTGATCAATGACGAGAAAGTCGTGATTGTTGACGAGGCGACCGGACGCCAGATGCCGATGCGCACCTGGCGCCAGGGGCTGCACCAGATGATCGAGGCCAAGGAGGGCGTGCCGCTCTCCGGTGCCACCGAGACCATCGCGCGGATCTCGTTCCAGAGCTTTTTCCGCAAATACGAGAACCTTGCCGGGGCCTCGGGTACGGTGAGCGAGGTGGCGGCGGAGATCTGGCGGACCTATGGCCTGCCGGTCATCAGGATCCCGCGCAACCTACCCAACCTGAGGCAGTTCCTGGGCACCCGCTTCCATGCCACCATGGAAGAGAAGGCACAGGCCATCGCTGCGGAGGTGAAGGTTCGTCATGCGCGTGGTCAGCCGGTGTTGCTCGGCATGCGCAGCGTGGAGGCCAGTGAGGGCATTGCCGAGCTGCTGGCCGGGGAGGGGCTCAGCTGCCACGTGCTCAATGCGCGCCGCCATCGCGAGGAGGCCGGCCTGATAATGCGCGCCGGTCATCCTGACCGGATCACCATTGCCACCAACATGGCTGGGCGTGGCACCGACATCAAGCTCGACCCCAAGGTGGAGATCCTCGGTGGGCTGCACGTGGTCGCCTCCGAGCCGCACGAGAGCGCGCGGGTCGATCGCCAGCTCTTCGGACGTGCTGCCCGTCACGGAGACCCCGGCTCGGTGCTGGCCTTCTACAGTGCGGAAGACCCGCTGTTCGTGCGCTTCGTGCCGGCACGCCTGCGCAAGCTCTGGATCCGAATGCTGGATTGTTCACCGCGCAGTCCGATGCGCTGGGTGGGGCAGGTTCTCGGGCGACTGCTGCTGGATTGGAGCCAGTTTCGATCGCAGTCGGACGCGGTGCGTCGGCGGCGCCAGGTCATGAAGACCGAGACCGAGTTGATCGGCAACCTCGGCTTTTCGAGGGGAGTGGCGCGCAGCCGAGTGCGCTCCTGAGGGCTTCGAGGGGATGGGTCCGTTGACCGGCGGTGCCCGGGGAGGGCCGGCTCAGTGGTTTCAGGCATTGGTCACTTCCGCGCAGCGGCCGCAGAGTTCCTCGGGCGTGGACTTGCCGATGTCATCGGTCTGGCGCCAGCAGCGCGGGCACTTGGGATGATCGGTGGCAGTAACCTCGGCACGGGTTTCGCCGGCGCCGGGCACAATCGTGAGGTCGCTCAAGATGAGAAACTCCATCAGGCCCTGGCGGTCTTCGAGCAGGGCTTCGGGCAGGTCGCCGTCCTGCAGGTGCAGGGTGACTGCAGCCTCGTTGTTCGATCCGATCAGGTCCTGTTGGCGGGCCGCCTCGATCTGCTGCTGGATGATGCCACGCACCTTGAGCAGCGCCTCGATCTGCGCGCTCGCCTCGCCGGGGGTGAAATTCGGGTCCGGGGTGGGGAAGTCCTCGAGGTGGACGCTTGCCCCGTGTCCCATGTGTTCCCATGCCTCGTCGGCGGTGTAGGCGGTGATGGGTGCAAGCAGGCGGCAGAGGCTGTCCAGGATGCGGTGGATGGCGGTCTGGCTGGCTCGGCGACGTGGGCCGTCCTTCGCATCGCAATACATCCGATCCTTGGTGATATCGATGTAGAGCGCACTGAGATCGTGCGAAAGGAACTGGTTGAGGGCATTGAAGACCTTGCGAAATTCGAACCTTTCATAAGCTGCCAGGCACTCCGCGGTCACAGCGTGCAGGCGCTCGAGGATCCAGCGGTCGACCAGCGTGAGATTTTCGGTAGTCACCTCGTCGCGATCAGGGTCGAAGCCGTGCAGGTTGCCGAGCAGGATGCGCAAGGTATTGCGGATGCGGCGGTAGGCGTCTGTGGTCTGGGTTTTGAACAGTTGGTCGGAGAAGGGGACTTCCGTTTCGTAGTCGACCGAGGCCGCCCACAGGCGCACCAGGTCGGCTCCGTAGGCATCGTAGAAGGCTTTGGCCGTCATCGGCTTCTCCTTTTTGCCGGCCTGCTTGCCTTGGTCGGATTTGGAGACTTTTTGGCCGTTGTGGGTGACAAAACCGTGGGTGAGCACCGTACGGTAAGGTGCTGAGTCGCGGATCGCCGTCGAGATCATCAGGGAACTCTGGAACCAGCCGCGGTGTTGGTCGGTGGCCTCGAGGTAAAGGTCGGCTGGGGTGTGTAGTTCTGGGTGACGATCCATGACCGCGACATGCGAGCATCCCGAGTCGATCCAGACGTCGAGCGTGTCGCGCGAGCGGGTGGTTCCCTCGGGCAGGTCGAGGCGCGCGGCCCATGAAGCGTCGTCCTCGGCATACCAGAGATTGGTACCGTGTTGCTCGACGATTGCGGCGACGCGCTGGATGAGGTCGGCATCGAGGATGACTTCCCCGGCAGGTGAGAAAAACACCGGCAGCGGCACGCCCCAGGTGCGTTGGCGGGAAATGCACCAGTCGGGGCGGGCCTCGACAGTGCCGTAGATGCGGTTGCGTCCCCACGCGGGAATCCAGGTGGTTTTGTCGATTTCCTCCAGTGCCCTGGCGCGCAGGGCATCGATGCGAATGAAAAACTGCTCCACCGAGCGGAACACGATCGGCGTCTTCGACCTCCAGCAGTGGGGATAGTCGTGACGGTAATCAGTGTGGCCGAGCAGGGCGCCCTTGTCGGAGAGAATCTCGATAATGCCCTCGTTGGCCTTGAAGACATGCGCACCGACCAGGTGGGGGACGCCGCACTCGCTGGTGAAGCATCCCGCCTCGTCGACCGGCGAGATGAGCTCCAGCCCGTTCTCCATGCCGGCGACGTAGTCGTCCTGCCCGTGCCCGGGCGCAATGTGGACCGCGCCGGTGCCGGTCTCCGCGGTGACGAACAGGGCATTGATGACCCGCGAGCTGCGCTCCAGGAACGGGTGGCGGGCAATGTGCCCGAGGAAAGCGTCGCCCTTGAGGGTCTCGCTTGCCTCTGAGGGATCGTGGACGAAGCCGGTATGGGTGGCGAAGTCCTCGAGCAGGTCGCGGGCAATGACCAGGCGTCGGGCGCGACCGTTCTCGTGCCGGAAGGTGCCGACCACGTAGTCGAAGGCAGGGTGCAGGGCGATGCCGGTATTGGCCGGCAGCGTCCACGGGGTGGTCGTCCAGATGGCCAGCGAGGCACCGGCCAGCCCGGGCGCGAGTGCTTCTCCCTGCGCGCCCCCCTCGAGGGCGAAGGTGGCGTAGATGGCCGGCGAGATTTTTTCCTTGTACTCCACCTCGGCCTCGGCCAGTGCGGTGTGGGCCCCGAAAGACCAGAGCACCGGTTTCTTCGACTGGTAGACGAGGTTCTTTTCAACGAAACCGGCGAAGCACCTGAGAACGTCCGCCTCGTAGGCCGGGTCCAGAGTGAGGTAGGGGTTCTGCCAGTCACCAAGCACACCGAGGCGCTTGAAGGAAGCCCGCTGCACGTCGATGAACTCGCGGGCGAAAGTTTCCGAGCGCTTGCGGATTTCCACCGGCGAAAGGTCCCTGGCTTGCTGCACCACCTTGAACTCGATCGGCAGGCCGTGGCAGTCCCATCCCGGGATATAGGGGGCGCGGAAGCCGGCCATGGTCTTGGACTTGATGACCAGGTCCTTGAGCAGCTTGTTCAGGGCGGTGCCCATATGAACGTCGCCGTTGGCGAACGGCGGGCCGTCGTGCAGGATGAAGGCAGGAGCATCCTGGCGGTGCTCCTGGATCCGCTGATAGAGGTTGTCTGAATCCCAACGGGCGAGGCGCTTGGGCTCGTTCTCGGTTAGATTTCCCCGCATGGGAAAATCGGTCTGGGGAAGATTGAGGGTCTCCTTGTATGGGTTGGCCTCGGCCATGGTGGGTGCTGCTCGGTGTTTACGATCCGGGTGACTTCTGGATTCGGGAGCGTGAGTTTAGCATCGCGATGGGCAGAGACAAGCCGACAAGCTGGTAGAGTGGATATTGAGCGGGGGAAGATCTGTTGGCAGGTTGGTGTGAATACGGGGAGGCTTGGCAGAAGGCCAAGGAGGATCTAGACTTACACACATGAAACTGGCAATTATCGGTTGTGGAAGGATGGGCAGCGCCCTCGTTGGTGGCATTGTAGAGAGCGGTGTCGTTGCAGCACAGGATATCCACGCCTTCGATGCCTACCTGCCTGCGGTGGAGCAGCTTGTCGAGGCGCGGGGTGTGGTGGCGGCCGAATCGGCGGAGGCGGCGGTCGAGGCGGCGGAGGCGGTTCTCGTCTGTGTCAAACCGGCCGATGTCGCCTCGTTGGGGGGATTGCTTGAAGCTGTCGCGAGCTCGAAGCTGGTGATCTCGATCGCCGCCGGGGTGCGGTTGAGCACCCTTGCAGAGCATTTCGGTGACCGGCATCGACTGTTGCGCGTGATGCCCAACACGCCGGCCCTGCTCGGTGCCGGGGTTGCCGGCATCGCCCCGGGATCCACTGCAACTCCGGAGGACCTCGGTTTTGCGCACAGGGTGTTCGCTTCAGTGGGCCGGGTTATGGAAGTTCCTGAGCGCCTGATGGATGCGGTGACAGGTCTCAGCGGCAGTGGACCGGCGTATGTCTACACGGTGATCGAGGCATTGGCTGATGGTGGTGTGCTGATGGGATTGCCGCGTGAGATGGCTCTCGAGGCAGCTGCTCAGACGGTCCTCGGAGCGGCAAGGATGGTGCAGGATACCGGAATGCATCCCGGACAACTGCGTGATCAGGTCACCAGTCCGGGGGGAACGACAGCCGCCGGACTCGAGGCGCTCGAGCAGGGTGGACTCAGGGTTGCCCTGCTCGCTGCCGTGCGGGCTGCGACTGAGCGCTCGGCCGAACTGGGCAAGGAGTGAAAAGTAACACCGCTACTGCAACCTGCGGATTCACCGTGGGAGGCACTTTGCGTTCGGTTCGCGTAAGTTCTGCCCCCGTGGTCGAGCAGTGCATCATTGGGTAGTCTGCGCTGTTCTCAGCCAAGGCGTACTCCGATATCGTCCTCGAGTGCCGTCCAAAGCGACGCGAGGCTGGCCTCGACACCCAGCTTGGCGCTGCGAAGTTCCTCGGTATTGAAGGTCTCGCCTTCAGCGGGAATGGATCTGCCGTAGAGGTAATACTTGATCTTGGGTTCGGTGCCAGATGGTCGTACGGCGAATGATCGGCCATCATCGAGGTCCACGAAAAGCATTTTCTCCTTGGGGATGGATTCACCTTCCTCGTCGGTAAAATCTTCGGTAGCGAAGTTGCGCACGCAGGTGACGCGGCTGCCATCGATCTCGACGGGTGGATGGTTGCCGTAGGATTCGGCGAGCCTGGCGATTTTGGCGGCCCCGTCAGCACCTTCGAAGACCTTGGCCTTGCCTTGCTCGAGGAAGTAGCCGAAACGGCTGTAGATTTTGTCCAGCAGTTCAAGCAGGTTCATGCCCTGGCTGGCAGCGTAGGCAGCCAGTTCACCCAGAATGATCACCGAGCCGTTGCCGTCTTTGTCGCGGACGAAGTCGGCTCCGAGGTATCCGTAGGACTCCTCGCCTCCGAAGACGAAAAACGTGCCATGTGTGAGCTGGATCTCTCGCTGTTCCTCGGTGGTCAGGCCACGGTAGGAGTCGCGCAGTTCCTGCGGCAGGGATTCCTCGTACTTACGCAGTTTAGCGCCGATGTATTTGAATCCTGTGAGCGTGTCGAGGATGGGAATGTCGAAGTGATTGGCGATTGCCCGCTGGAGCTCGGTGGTAACGAAGGTCTTGATGAGCACTGCATGGTCGCGGTTGCCGGGGTGAATGATGCCTGACTCGGCGAAAGCCATGCAGCGGTAGTAGGCCATGAGTGAGCCGATCTGGTTGCCAGTCAGCAGCTGAATGTTGCCGTCCTTGTCGCGTACGCCGGCACCCATGCGGTCGCAGTCGGGATCAGTACCGATGACCAGGTCGGCACCGATCGCCTCGGCGTGTTCGATGGCCAGCTTGAGGGCGGAGGCGTTCTCCGGGTTGGGTGAGGGGACTGTCGGGAAACGACCGTCGGGATCGTCCTGGGTGGCGACGGTTTCGAAGTCGAACCCGAGGTTGTGAAGAATCGTCGGAACAAGGAATCCTCCGGTGCCGTGCAGGTTGGTGAAGACGATCTTGAGGTCGGTGGCTTCACGGATGATATCCGGTTGCAGCACGAGATTCTCAAGGCGTTTCAGGTAAGCCTCGTCAACTTCCCTGCCGATTGCGATGACACGCCCCTGCTCGTCGGTTGGCAGTGGGTCGTATGAATCGCTGGTGGTTGCCTGAACGAGCTCGACGACGCGCGAGGCGTGCGGCTCGACGAGTTGTGCGCCATCCTCGAAATACGCTTTGAAACCATTGTCATGGGACGGGTTGTGAGAGGCGGTAAGCATGATCCCGCCGGTTGCCCCGAGGTGACGCACGGCAAAGGAAAGTTCGGGAGTGGATCGGCGATCCTCGAAAAGGTAGGCATCGCAGCCGTTTTCAGCGGCTACCTTCGCCGCGCGCTCGGCGAAGTCGCGTGAGAAATGCCGGGTGTCGTGCGCGATGACAACAGCAGGCAGGCCGTCACGGCCCTCGGCCTCGTGGTAGTCCTTGAGGTAGCGTATCATTCCCTGGGTCGCCTTCGAGATGTTGTAGAAATTCATCGCGTTGGTGCCCACGCAGGGATACTCGGGGCGATCCAACGGGGCGCCTTGTCCCTGTTCGGCCGTGGTGACCACCCTGCCGATGGTGCGGGAGCGCAGACCCCCGGTGCCGAAGGCGAGTTTCTTGAAGAAGCGGTCGTTGAGTTCGCTCCAGTTGTGCGCTGAAGCAAGTTCCTCGACTGCACCGTGGGTAACCGGATCCTCGGTGGAGTGAAGCAACTCGACAATGTTGGCCTGGGATTCGGTGAGCAGATTACCCGAGGCGACGGCTGCTTCGGTGGCGTTGAGAATCGTTGGGTTCATGACGGTGGGTCGAATGGTTGGAGTGAGAATGCTCCCGGTCGTTGTGGAATGCCGTTGGAAAAGTTTCGGGAATCGGGGGGGATGGTAGAGACGATCCTGGCGATTGGCCAAGAAAAATTTTACGGGTTGCGTCCTCAGAACATCGGATATCGGCAGTGAGGAGACTGGTTGTGTGGGTATCGGAGCGGGCAGATGAAAACAACAGTCGTTCTTGACTGCTGACTTCATCCTCAGCTACTCTAAAGGGTGTCAGTGGGAAGCTGCCTTCCTTTGTAATAGTTATTTGAACTCAGCATCAATGCCCGTGGATCTCAAAGAAATTAACAAGATAGTATCCCTGATGGAGCAAAAGCAGCTCTCTCATTTCAAACTCGAACGGGAGGGAGAGAAAATCGAACTGCGGCGGGGAATGGATGTCGATGAGATATCCGCGTTGCTCTCCAGAATGAGCGCTCCTGTCGCGGCTCCGGTTGCCGCGCCAGCGGCCCCGGCGCCAGCCGCGCCAGCCGCGCCAGCCGTCTCCGAGTCCTCCGGCGAGGCAGCACCTTCTGGTGAGACGATCAACAGCCCAATGGTAGGAACCTTCTACAAAGCTTCCGGTCCGGGAGAGGATGCGTTCGTGAAGGTCGGGGATTCAGTCGATGCGGATACCACGGTCTGTATCATCGAGGCGATGAAGGTGATGAATGAGATCAAGGCGGAGAAAAGCGGCACCATCAAAAAAATCCTCATCGAGGATGCTTCACCGGTTCAATACGGGGAGCCGCTCTTCGAGATCGAGTAAGGATCCCAGCCCCGGAGGAATCTGCGGGGTTTTTCAATCGCATGCGGGTAATCCGTTTTTTCAGGAGCACTTTGAACCCTCGTCTTATTTATGTTTCGAAAAGTTCTCGTCGCTAATCGTGGAGAGATCGCTCTGCGTGTCATCCGTGCCTGCAAAGAGCTCGGAGTGAAGACCGTGGCAGTGTACTCGGAAGCGGATATCGACTCGATGCACGTGCAACTCGCCGACGAGGCAATCTGCATCGGTCCCGGCCCGAGTGCGCAGAGCTATCTGCGACCAACTCGAATTATCAGTGCTGCGGAGATCGCCAACGTGGATGCGATCCACCCGGGTTACGGCTTTCTCTCTGAAAATGCTGAATTCGCCGACATCTGTGAGCAGTGTAAGATCAAATTCATTGGTCCGTCCTCCGAGGTGATCACCCGGATGGGCGACAAGAATTCTGCACGCGCCACCGCGAGAATGGCCGGCGTGCCGGTCACTCCAGGCAGCGATGGAATTGTTCCCGATGAGAAGGCTGCACGTGAACTCGCCCACGAATTCGGCTACCCGATCATGATCAAGGCGACCGCTGGTGGCGGGGGCAAGGGGATGCGGCCGGTTCACAACGAGGCCAGCCTCGGTCCTGCTTTCCAGGCTGCCTCGATCGAGGCGCTCAAGGCGTTCAATAATGGTGACGTCTACATCGAGAAGCTCATCGTCAATCCTCATCACATCGAATTTCAGATCGTTGCCGATTCACATGGCAACGTGGTGCACCTGGGAGAGCGGGACTGTTCTCTGCAGCGCCGAAATCAGAAGATTATCGAGGAATGTCCTTCACCCAGTCCGGTGATGACCGATGAATTGCGCGAACGGATGGGTAAGGCATCTGTCGAGCTGGTTCAGGCGATCGGTTACGAGAACTGCGGCACGATCGAATACCTCGTCGATAACGACGGAAATTTTTATTTCATGGAGATGAATACGCGTATCCAGGTCGAGCATCCGATCACCGAGGAGGTTCATGGCTGCGACTTGATCAAGGAGCAGATTCGGATCGCTGCCGGTGAGCCGCTTTCTGAGCACGTGCGCAATTCGGTTCCGCGTCATCACGCCATCGAGTGCCGTATCAACGCCGAGAATCCGTATCGTAATTTCATGCCTTCACCGGGCAAGATCGACCTTTTCTATGCCCCGGGGGGGCGTGGTGTGCGGGTGGATACCCATGTGCTATCGGGTTATGAGGTGCCACCCTATTACGATTCGATGATCGCCAAGCTGATTGTGACGGGGGCGACCCGCGAGATCGCCATCGCGCGGATGCGGCGGGCCCTCGGGGAGTTTTATATCAAGGGAATCGATACCACCATTCCCTTCCAGCTCGAGATTCTGTCCACGGCCGATTTCCGGGATGGGAACTACAACATCAATTGGGTAGAGCAGTATATCGCCAAGGGCGGGGGGGTTGCTCCTCCGACAGGTTCCGATTGATTGTGCCGTTGAGGTGGGAGGAGAGAGGAGAAGACAGGCGCAATCCTGCAAGCAAGGTGGCCTGTACAAGGTCCAGGTTGTCGAGTCATCCGGGTGAAGCCGTCAATGGTGGCAGCCACTTTGTGCCTACCATTTCCAGAACGGCTTCTTTTTTTGCTGCACGTGCTGGCGGTATTGGTCGGCGACAAAATCTTTGTCGCGACAGTAGTCGAGGGCCGTGGCCAGGGTAATTTTACTTCCGGCAGCCAGCTCAACAAGGCAGTGGTCGCGGGTGTGCATGCCTTCATTGCGGCCGATTTCCATGAGACCGAGAACCTGCTCGAGTTTGCGCTCACGGATACAGACACCGATGCCCGCATTGACCTTCATGATTTCGCTGAGCAGGACACGCCCGCCAGTTTCGGGTGCTGCAGGAAGCAGGTGCTGGGATACCACGCCGGCGAGGGTGGTCGACAGCTGGGAGGCGATCTGCTGATGCTGATCTGCCGGGAACGCATCAATGAGGCGATCGATACTCTTTGGAGCATCCACGGTATGAAGGGTGGATATGACGAGGTGTCCGGTTTCGGCCGCGGTGAGAGCGATGCGGATGGTCTCGAGGTCACGCATCTCGCTGACCACGATGACGTCGGGGTCCTGGCGCATGGCGCTGCGCAGGGCATTCGGAAAAGACAGCGTATCGGTGCCGATCTGGCGTTGTTTCACGATTGACGTCTCGGTGTGCGGGAAGATGAATTCGATCGGGTCCTCGATTGTCACGACCACTGCAGAGCGAGTTTCGGTGACGCGTTTCGCCATGGCTGCCAGCGTAGTGCTTTTGCCGGAACCAGTGATTCCGGTGACCAGGATCAGGCCCTCGTGCAGATGACAGAATTCCTCGATCACCGGGTAATGCCCGAGACTGGAGAGATCGGGAATCGTTTCGGGAATGAAGCGAAAGGCGGCTTCGACGTTGCCCTCGGCGTAATGGGCATTGCCACGGAATCGACCGACATTATCCACCTGCAGGGCGAAATCGAGCTCGAGAGTCTTTTCGAGTTCAGCTCGCTGGGTATCTTTGAGGGCGGCGAAAATGAGATCCTTGGCATCGGCGGGTTCAAGCGCGATGTCGCCCATGGCGTGCAGGACACCATTGACCCGCAGTTGGGGAGCGGCTCCCACCGTGATGTGCAGATCGGAGCCGCCGTGCTCGAGAACCAACTGGAGGTAATCTACAAGATCGTAATCCATAGCAATGATGGTAGGTGCTTTCCAGCTATCGAGCCACGAAAATCATATTGTGTATGCAATCATCGCTGGGGCCTCGCCGGGCTTTTCTTTTGCTAATTCCGGACGGGGAAGGCATCTTCGGTAGCATGGTGGATATTTCGGAAGTTCTTAAACGGGTGCGGCGCATCGAGTTGCTCATGCGCGGCTTGGTGCGGGAGAGCCTAGGAGGCGAATACCATAGTTCGTTCAAGGGACAGGGTATGGATTTCCATGACATTCGGGAATACCAGGCAGGTGATGAAGTGCGTGTGATCGACTGGAACGTGACGGCGCGGGCCGGTGCGCCGTTCATCAAGACCTTCCGGGAGGAACGCCAGTTGACGGTGTTTCTGCTGGTCGACGTCAGCGCATCCGGTGCCTATGGCGGGCGGGTCCAAAGCAAGCGTGAACTGGCGGCCGAGGTGGCGGCCTGTTTCGCGTTCAGCGCGATTCACAATCAGGACCAGGTCGGGCTCATTCTGTTCAGTGATCATGTCGAGTTATTCCTGCCGCCGAGGAAGGGGGCAGGCAATACATTGCGCCTGATTCGTGAAATCCTCGCGTGGGAACCGCTCGGAAGGCGGACCAGCTTGCCTGCCGCAACTGACCTGCTTGTGAAGTCGGTGAGCCGCAGGGCACTCTGTTTCCTGGTTTCGGATTTCCTGGTGCCTCCGGAGCAGGTCGATGAGGCGATCCGGGTGGCAGCAGTCAAGCATGACCTGGTCGCCGTTCAGGTCAGTGATCCCAATGAGGAAAGCCTTCCTGCCAGCGGCAGAATCAGCTTGGAAGATCCCGAGTCCGGCGAGCAGGTTACAATCAATCCCTCCCGCGGCGCGGTGCGCGAGCAATACGCCGATTTCAGAAGGCAGTGGCAGTCGGACCTCGAGTCGGTCCTGCGCAGCAGGGCGATGGATCACCTGCACCTGAGAACCGGGGATGATTACCTTGCGGAGGTGCACGGGTTCTTTCAAAGAAGGGCGCGGCGTCTAGCATGAGAAATGTGCTGCAGCAAATTCCTCATGGCAGCGTGCGTAAGGTGGTAGAATGATAATTACAGGAGAGTTGACTCTATGAGTCCCGAGGAGATCGCCGGAGCGATTACTGAGGTAGAGGACATCTACCGGGAGGTCGATACGCTCGATTTGTCGCGTGATTGCCAGGCGCGAACCCGTTGCTGTCGATTCAGGCTCACGGGTAGGGTGCCTTGCCTGACGATCGGGGAGGCGCTGGCGGCTGCTCGTGGGGTTCGGGAATCGGGCAGAACGCAGTTGCCGAAAGTTGATGGTTCTCCTGGTGGAAAGGAGGGTGCTTGTCCGTTGCTTGATCGCCACGGCAGGTGCTCGATTTATGCGCGACGGCCCTTGGGTTGTCGTACGCACTTCTGCGAACTCGCGGGAGGAAACTACCCGAGGGCCGCGGTCAGTGGACAGGTGCGCAGACTGGAGACGCTTGCCGAGCAACTCGGGCAGACGGATGTCCGGCCGATCGAGGGTGCGGTGCGGGACGCGCTGGGGCTGCTGGCACGATGTGGGAGGCGCCGCGGTTGTTGATGGGCAAATCGATTGTGACGGGATTGGCTTAGTTGATGCGGATGGCCTCGGAAATGATCTTGCGGGCCATGTCAGCAAGTATACGGGCATTGCCCGGCCGGTATCCCTCGATGATTGCCGCGGTTTTGCCGTCCGTGTCGATCACGACGGTAAAGGGAATCTCTTTGAATGCGTAGCGGGTCGATGTCTCCTGATCCGGATCGAGTGCGACGACAAGTCCCGAGGTGTCTTTCCAGCCCTGTTCCTCGAGGAATCGGCGCACAGTGGCAGGGGATTCGGCCTGATTGATGGCGGCCAGCACGAGTTCATGTTGCTGGAAGTCCTTGAAGGCATCGAGCAATTCGGGCATGGCCTCGATGCAGGGAGCGCACCAACTCGCCCAGAAATCGAGGATCACGACCTTGCCTCGCTCTCTGGAGAGAATGAATTCCTCGCCGTCAAGAAGAGGCAGCCTGATCTCCGGAGCAGTTTTTCCGATCAAGTCGGAGTTGCTGATCAGGCCGGCGATACTGCCCTCAGGTCGCGGTTCGGGTGCCGGTCGGAGCCGCCATTCTGATAACAGTGAGCTTGCTGCTGAGGGGCCGGGATTGCTGCGATAGACTGCATGGATGCTCGCGACTGGAATTCTGCATGCGCCCAGTTGAGTGGAATGACCGATGGCGAAGCCATCTTCGAAGCCTTCGAGTTCCATGGTCAGTAGCCCCCCCCCGAAAAGTGCGATCCACCAGCTTTTTTCCTTCTGAGGGCTGGACGACGGGTGTGATCCGGCGGCGGTATCCGGTGGCTGAGGGTAGTCAGTAGCGCCCGTGGTCGGCGCGTTGTCCAGGGGTGAAGAAGCGGCTTCGGCCGGCTTGACCCAGACCGCGGCGGTGATGCGTTCGCGCGGGATGGAAATTGTTTCGAGGCGAGAGCGGAAAACCAGATGAGAATCGTTGATCGATCTGATCGCACCGCTCAACAGATCGCCATTGGCGGCAAGCAGTACATGCTGCGGCGGGTCTTGTCGCCGAAAGCGAGGAAGAAACAGGGCGCGGTCGCGAGTTTCGCGCCTGACAGCGGGAATCCAACCCTCATCGTGGGACGGTGTCAGGGAGAAACCCGAGAGATGGCACTGACCAGGATCGTTGCCCCAGATCGTGCATGATTCGAAGAGCAGTCCGAATCCGGAGCGGGGAGCCTTGGTTTCATCCAGTGGCACGGTGTCGCCCTGGATGTCATTGATCGAGTAGGTAATCCGGTCCGAGTCCCAGGTGATGCGAACCCTGGCATGCTGGTCGTCGGGAATCATGGTCTGGGTGTAGCGTCCGGTGAACTCTCCTTCGGGACCCGAAATTCCGTGGTACACACGATTGCCCCAGTTCGCGATGAGCAGATAAGTGGCAGGATTTTTGTGGTCGTTTCCGTTGCCGAAAAGGCCGATCTTGACCCCCCCGTGACCGGAAATTCGAGTGATGTTGAAACACAGCTCGCTGCCGATGAGTAGAGACGGATGGCCCCATGAGTGGCGTGGATCGATGAGGACTCTGCCGCCATCGGTATCGCGGAAGGCATCGGCATCTGGGGTGTCGGTGGTGAATCTCCATCCTGGGTCGGTAAAGCCGGTGGTAAGGGTTTGCTTGTGCGGAAACAGGATTGCTGAGACGAGCTGTTGCGGGAGACTGCGGCGCTCGCAGGTGCCGGGTTGGAGTTCCACGAGTCCGTTTTCCTTGATCGCTGCGATACGGGCCGGCAAGACCTGCCCGTCTACGAGGTAGATCAACGCGCTTGTGCGCGGCTCTCTTGAATCATGCATGCCGCCCGCGCGGACGAGCGAGAACTCGGCCGCGTCGTCAAGCGCAAGAGCGATGGGTTGCAGGCCGCCGTGGGGTAGCCACATGATGCCGTGGCCATTCACAGTGGCCCATTTTCCATGGAGAGTGGCGTTGCCAATTTCGATGGCGTCGGACGGATCGGGTTCATCGAGGTTTTCCGGCTCGTCGAGCCAGGTAAGACGCCTGAGAGAATCAGCGCCAAAACTCAGGGGGCTGAGCGCATGTGGGCTGATAACGCAGACGGTTCCGGGATCGGCAGCCCCGGGTTCGGGCGCGAAGTGACCTTGAATGATGCTGTCATCCTGCAGGCGCGCGCGTATGGCCGGTTGGCCTTCCGGATTGACAGTGGTTGAGTCAACCGGCTGATCGCGGCGCAGTGAGAGCAGGCTGTCCCTGGAGTGCCGCTGCAATGTGCCACTCGCAGACGTGAAAGTGATTTGATTGCCGGTGATTGTGGGGGCTGTGGGGCAAAGCAGCGTGCCGATACCATCGACTTCCACGTGCCATGCGGATGCGAGGCCGGGCCGGTGGTTTACTGTGGCGCTTGGGTGTTTGTCTGCAGAATGAGCGGTGTTTTTGATTGGGGCCGCATCGCTCGCTGTGATTTCACGCACGCGGAGGTGATCGAGATTGAGATGTGCGCCGTTGTTCTTGATCATGATCGAGGCCAGCGGTCTTGGATCAGTTTCAGTGGCCCCGGTTTGGCTCGGTTCGGCACCGTTCCAGTTGGCAAGCTCGGAGCCATCCGCGTCGAGAATACTGCCGCGGCCTCCGGCATGGGGATTGTGGAGGATCCGCAGGTCGACTGATCGCCGCCCGGCGGTGAGTTCCTCGATCAGTGAAAAACGGTCGCCATGGCAGAGGACCAGCAAGTTGCCCCAGATGCACAACCTGACGTTGGAGTCGCCTGCTTTATCCGTTTCCAGGTGAACGTTGAAACGGGGAAGATCCGCATCGCAGGAAAGAGTGAGGCTGATCTCGAGTGGAGTGTCCGATGGTGGCAGGGGCAGGCGAATGCCTCCCTGGGTGCTGATGCCTCTGAGGCTACCCTTGCTCGCTTCGATCCAGGTGGCAGCGGCACGATTGCGGCCTTGTTGTGCGAATTGGACATGTTGCCAGTTCGTGATATCCCGCGGTCCCGCGTAAAGGATGCCGGCACCGGTTATCCGCTCCACCCGCCGCAGGGTCTGCTGTCGGAGATGCACGATTCCGAGCGTTGGCGAGCGTATGACGAGGTGTTGGTGATCGAGTTTTTCCAATGCGCCAAAGATCCGGTCGCCGTTTGTGAGGATGAATACAAAGAGGTCGTCGGGAAGCTCCTGCGGTGTCGACGGTGAGGTAATCTCGTAGATTGTCGAATTCCGGATGCGGGCAGGTTCCGCGAAGCAGTCATGATTCCAGGACAGTTCGTTCGGTTTGATCGCGACGATCCTGCCCTGCATACTCTGTCCGTTCCACCAACGGAGTGTCTGCTTGCCATGCGGGTTGTCGGGACTGCTGCCGATGCGTGGAGAGCGATCTGTATGCCTGCCGTCGACGAACCGGATTGCGTTTCCGGGCAAGCGGGTGTCGTCCGCATCGAGCAGTTCGACAAGATCGGTGTCGAGTCGCTCCAGTTCGATCTGCTGTGCCGGAGCTGGCAGTGTCGGTAAAAGCAGGGTGCCGATGAGCCAGGGCAGGCACCACGATGCGGCCGCTGTTGGCAGGAATGGTTCCTCAGCGCTCATAGATCGGTAACAGGCGGTGATTGAGCGCCAGCGCGAGCAGGCACATGGCTGTCTTGTAGGCGTCGTTTTCGAAGCTGCCATTGTCTGCCTGGTTGTTTTCCAATTTGCGGATGGTGGCTGCATTCCATTTTTCCCAGGCGGCGTATTCTCCCTGAAAAAGGGCCTGAGCCATGTAGTACATGAAATAGTAAGGGTGGGCGGTCTCGTTGTGTTCGAGACGCTTGGTGATGTGCCCGAGGGTTGCCTTGTATTCGGGTGTGTCCCTGCGCTTGCCGACAGCGTGGACCAGGGTAGCAACCGCTGAGCGGTTCATCGACTCGAGCGAGCCTCCGAAGTCACCATCGTAGGCAACGAAACCATTGCGGCCCGTGCTGCGTCGTATGTATGCGAGTGCCTGATTGATCGCCTGCTCCGGGACCATGAGGCCGGCGTTGCGGCATGCCAGTAGTCCCATCAGCACTGTTCCTGCCACCGAGGTATCGGTATCGGTGGCATTGGGAGAGTAGCGCCATCCCTCGAGTGGGTTCCGTTGTTGGGCGTCGACGGCGCAGCGAATGGCGAGCTGCAGTGCATTGGCAATGCTGTTGTTGTTGGCCCCGGTTGGGGAAGGTCTGTCAATCAGGTCGTTTTGCCAGCGCAGAGATTCGTCCATCGCACCGTAGGCCTCCGCCAGCGTCAGGGTGGCGAAGCCGTGGTGGTACATGCTGCCGCCAAAGTATCCGCTTTGTTTGTCCTGCCGGGCAATGATGTTGCGGATTGCATTGCGAACCTGTGCCGCATGGCGACCGAAATTGGGATCGTCACCCGACGCGAGGAATGCCATGACGCAGATTCCCGTGACGCCCGGTCCCTCGTGGCGTGCGCTCCACGATCCGTCCGGTTGCTGGTTAACGGCCAGCCACTCAAGGGCTCGTTCGTAGATCGCATCGACCACGGGAGGGAATTCCTCGCCGAGGATGATCTCCTGGCCGGCGAGCAGACCGGTGATAAGCAGGCCACAGATTACAACCACCAGTGCGATGACCGATCGGCATCTGGATAGTGCATAGCCATTGTGGCCTGCGTGCTGAAGGATCCTGTTGTTCATCGAATCGAATCGTGGTGGCCGGGTGCCGGATCCATTCCGGGTTGGTTTTCATTGTCCTCTGCATGCCCCTCTTGCTGGTGCATACGCAACCTGCGATGTTCCCGGAGCTGCTGCCACCAGCCCTCGGTGGCTGGCTTCAATTCCATGGCCCAGGTGTGATAGGCCTGCTGCCCGGCAATCTCTTTGAATTGCTCTTCGGCAATCATGTGAAGTCCGATCAGGTTGTGGTGCCTGAGATACCACTGGTCTTCGGGGCCTAATCTCTTGAATACTTCATCGATATCGGGCGCGTGTTGGAACAGTTGCCTGCCAACTTCGGTAGCCAGTTGTTCGACCTGTGCCGCGGTAAGGCGACAGTTGACCCCGAGACGATGAGCATTGACATGGCCGAGGGTGTCGCAACGAAATCGGATCTGCGCGGAGCGGAACGCGTCGTTGGCCTGGCGCTGTCGATCGTCAAGCAGCCACGACAAGGTCTGCTGCCACAGGCGTGCAGCCTCCGGGCTGGGGCTTGCGTGCAGGACGATGCCCTTCAGGCCTGCGATGCTTCGGTCAATACTCGTGGCGTCGGCGCCCCGGCTGTGCTGGCGCACCAGGCTGTCGCAGCGGCGGATCAATTCCTGTCGCTCCAGTTCGGTGGCTCCGCAGGCGGCGATCTTCAGAATGTTACGGCCCCGCTCGTCGAGACCGGAAACCGCCGCGGTCGTCTCCGCCAGTGCATTGTATCGCGTTTGATAGAGTGCGACACGGGGAGCGATGGTCGTGAGCACATGTTCGGTGATGGCCTCTTCGACGATTTGCCGGTCTTGTTGTGGAGAGATCGATCGCCGAGAAGGGGAGAAATGACGCGCTAGAGGAGGGGCAGACTGCTCCTCCCATGGCTGGTGCATGCGATGTTGCAGTTCGATGAGCTGTTGGTCCCAATGGGCGAGTTGCCAATCCAGCAGAATCTCACGAAAACGCTTTTGATCAGCCGTCTTCGTGAAAAACAGTATCTCCCTGGCATCGATCCTGAAATGGCTGTTGGCCTCGGTCAGGGAGGACAACAGCAACTGTTCGGCGGGCTTTTTCAGCACGTCGATCATTGCCTCGCGCTGGTGGCTGCTCAAAAAGAGAATCTCGTCAAGCGCGGTCACCATCAGTCGGGCGCCGGTTTCGATTGCCTTCGCTCGGCGATCGATTCTGAAACTTTTCCATTCGAGTTGTTCCTCCGTGGAGAGTGTTTCATCGAGTATTCGGCGCCAGGCTTTGGTTTCTGCCGGGTCGGTGACCTCGCTTGTGCTGACGTTGAAGGTCCCGTTGCGCAGGAATTCACGCCGTTGGTCCCGAGATGCCGCGGCAATCGCATCAAGATGACGTTCCTTGAGTTCATCGACAGCATTTTCAATCAGGGTTTGCACCTTCGGCTGAAGCTTCTCGAGGCGCGCTTCATCGAGTTCCAGAGCCGATTTGATCTCGAGGAGATCTGTCCTGATTTTGTGTGAGATTTCGCCCCGGAGACGCTCGGCAGACGCTTTGATCTGCGGCCCGTAGCGCTGCACGAGCAGATTTCGATCGAGGGCGATGTTCTTTTCCAGTAAGGCGAGTTGCTGTTCGTCGAGGTAGCCCGCGAGAATATTTTTCCAGACCCTCGTTTGCAGTGGTTTGATGTCCGGCGCAATGCGGAATGCCTGCGGCAGTTGGTCGGGATACTCAGCCGCCTGTTGCAGGCTCATGATCAGGGAGTCGACAGTCGACAGCGGCAGTTGTTTTCCTTGGTAGGGCGTGGTTATCACCTCAAGGGCATGTGTGCGCCACCGAGTAGATGCCTCCTCGAGTGCCTCCTGCGCACTGCGCTCGAGCTTTGTGAAAGCCTCCTCGGGAAGGATTTCATGGTAGAGGAACCGGAGGTCGTCGAGCGATTCTTCCAATGCCTGCGCGCCGCGCATTTTTTGGGTCTCCTGAAGCGAATCAATAAACTGCTCCAGGGCCTGCAGCAGGCGTGGCTGGATGTGTTGCCCGGCTGCCTGATCAGCCGTTTGCGGCGTTTCTGCCGGGATGACAGGCAACGGGGTTGCACGGGCCGATTGCCTGGTGGCAGCGGCGGTCATGCCAATGAGTATGAGCATGAGCAGCTTGTCGTACTGACAGGGCCGTGCTTTGAGCCTGGTGTGCATCGATTCGATCAAGTTGGTTGCGGCGGGAGCGATCAGCGCGACTGGTTTGATTCACCTTGTTCCGACTTGGGGTGACGTGGTCTGGCGCATTGATCAGTGGTTGTCGTGTCGTTTCTCAAGGGCGTGGAAATAGGCATCGAGGCCGGATCGGAATTCTTCGGGTAGTTCGCGCCCGCTTTGCCCGGTGGCCTGGCGCACGGCGCGCTGCGACCCATTCAGTGGGGCGGTAGAATAAGATTCCAGTGCAGCCAGAGCAGCACCGGGAAGCGTCGCATCATCGCCGGTTCCACCACCGGAGTCCTGGCCTGATCCGCCTCCTCCAGCGCTGTTTCTGCGCGCTTCGAGCAGCAACTCGATGGCGGCGGTCTCTGCGGCAATGGCATCTGGGCCGGTATCCGGACGGGCAAGAATGGCTTCCGCTTCGTCCATGACGTTGGCAACGGTAGTCAGAAGTCTCCTTTCCTTGTCGTAGTGCGTGGGCTGCTCGAGCAGCGCGATCTCCTCGATGGCCATGCGCACCGATGCGGAGATACGGGACTGCTTGCGGGCAAGGTCCTCGGCTTCGAGCGTTTTGTGGTGCAGGTTGCCAGTCATGGGTCGGATGACGCCGGGACGGCTTTGCTCTACCTCACGTGTCTGGTCTCGCAGATCGATTTCATCACGCAGTGCCTGCAGGACCCTGAGGATGATTTCCGGTGGCAGGCCAGCCCGGCCCGCGGCAGATCCCTGTCATGGTGGAGCGGTGGTGGCGGCGACCAGTTCTTCTGCCCAGCGGTCGAGAGTGTCGGCCCAGAATTCGGTTCTGGCGATCGAGTCGCCGCTCCAGTTTTTTCGCACTGTCACGGGAATCGCCTCGAGTTCACTGATGAGGCGCTCTTCTTTCATGGTTTGTTGAAGCGTGTTGAACCGGCGATCTGGTTTCCTTGAGAGGAAGGCGCTCAGGTCACTCTGGATGGTATGAATGTTTCTGATCTCCGCCTCCATACGCTGGGTGAAGTCGTCAGCGGAAGTGGCCGGGGATGATCGTATCTCAGGGCTTTTTGCCGGCAGGCCGAAGATCGACAGGGCGGATGAATTGATGTCGCCGGCTATTTCCATCTGGGCTCGGGAAGCTGCTTTCAGCCGTTTGACAAAGGTGCTCGCTTCGAAACTGCCCAGCAGTTCGGCCAGTAGTTCGGAAACTGCACGGAATTCGGCCAGCAGGTCGTCCTGCTCGGTGACTGCCTCCTCCAGATGTGTTGCCGCCGGGCTGGCCGGTCCGGAGTCTTCCCTTTGTTCGGCGCCGGCTACCTGGTCGAGCATGGTTTCTGGCAGTCCCGGACCACTTGCTGCCTGAGCAGGATCATTGGATTCATTGGCGGGCGATGCGGGCGCCTCCAGAAAGCCTCTTTCTGCGTCGACAAGAGATGGCAGCGCGGATGGCTGTTCCGGATCCGTAGCGGGCCTCGGTTGCTGTTCCCCGCTGGCGTTGTCGGCGGGTGGGGTGCTTGCAGGGGAGGCCGTTTGACGGTCTTGGGAAGGAGAACTCTGTGAGCGCTCATGTGTATCGGCGCGGGATGACTGCCGCAGCAGATCAGATACCGAGGGCATGCGTTGGACTGCGAGTTGGTCGAGGCGCTCGATAATGGCAGCCCACGACTCAAGCTGGGCGGCGTTGAATTCTGTGTTCCGGGTTCCCAGTTCGACCAGCCGTCGGCCCTCGGCGGTGAGTCGGGTCAGTCGGTCGGCGTTCTCCTGCTCCATGTCTGCCTGTTGTGCGATGCTCCGGCGGGTGTCCTGATTATCAAGTTGATCAGAATCCATGGCGCGCAGCTTGCGATTGGCGAGGTTGAGTTGCTGTTCGCGTTCATAGGTTTCGCGCGTTGCGTCGAGCCACTTGGAGAATTCGCCGGCCAGCCAGAGTGCATGCTCGGTGGTATCGACAATTTGAATCACAAAGGAAGTGGAGTGCGAGGCGTCTCGATCGGGCATGTAGTCCTCGGCCCACGCATGGAGAGAGACGCGTCCGGAGGCGATTCCCTCGTCCCGGGCACAGAACGTGGCGAGGGTTTGGAGCTCACGGATTTCCGGGCCGCCCTCGGAGGAGAGCTTCCGGCTGCCGGCTGATTGTTCGGATGAATCGGCAGTGTGCCACTGCAGCCCGATTGCGCGAATGCCGAAATCGTCCAGAGCAGAGAGATCGAACCGGATCACCTCGGTGTCGAGTACGACGCGTTCCGTCACCCGGCAGATGGCGGAAATTGTCGGTGCACTGTCCGCGCATGCCTCGAGTCGAACATGCACGGGATCGCGTGGACCGAGGCCGAGTGCATCCAGCCACTCGATCTGGTGTTCGCGGGATGTTTCGAGTTCGAGGAATGCCGTGCGCAGGCAACCTTGTTCGTCAATGGGCTGAGGCTGCCCGTCCATGAAGGCACTGGCGAGGGCGCGTGTCGCGCCGGCCTCGAGCGCGACTTTGGAACCTTTCAGGATGCGAACGCTGCCACCGTGAATTTCGATACGCGGTTTGGACGAGTATTCAAGATAGTCCGGAAGCTTGAGGATCGCTGCAAGGCGGGAGAGTTCCGGACGGTTGCGCGGTTGCAGTGTGATGGACTCGATGGCATCGCCGATGCGAAGTTTGATTCTCTGGTCGTTTTTTTGAGGTGGAAATGTCAACGCGTAGGATGCCGAGTTTGGCTTCAGCATGCCGCGGAGTTCTGGTTGTCCGCTGATCACCGCTGTGGCCGAGGCGGGCTTCCAGGGGGAGTGGGCGTGTAAACGGGGTTCGATCCGGAAGGATTCGGCGCGTGGGACAATCAGCGGATCGGGGAGTTGTTCGACTTGAGCGAAGGTGTAGCGCGGTGCCTGGCTCCAGGGCAGCAGCCATCGAAGCAGTGAATTGCTGGCTGCCAGTGGGACGATAAAAAAGCTGAGCAGCATGAGGGTGGCAAGGATCAAGGTAAGTGCGGCCCAGGTCCGGTGGCGGGTGGCGGGTATAGCGGGTGAGAGGTTTACCTTGCGGAGACGCTCCGCAGCCTGGGCGATCGCCGCCTGCACGAGGCGTTGGGAGCCGCGCGGAGCATTCGGTCTCTCTATGTCACGGGCCAGCTCGATGGTGCCTAGAAGTTGGTCGCCGAGAGGAGGGAAAGTCCGGCGAATGAGCTGTGCGACATCCTCGAGGCGTCGTTGGCCCCGAATCCAGCGTCGCCAGATGTGCGCTGCCCCGATGCTGATCACGGCGATTCCGCTGCCCAGCAGCAGGATGCGAAGGAAGACTGGCAACTCGCACAGGCGTTCGAGTGCAAACAGCAGAAGAAACGACACAAGCAGAACCGTGAGGCTTGCGAGCAGGCCCTCGAGTGATTTTACACGGCGAATTTCGGAGCGCAGGCGAGTCAACTTCCCGGTGATGACCCCGGGAAGGGCAGGGGGACAGTCTCCGGATAAGGTTGGCTGCCGGTTTGCCATGATAGGTCGGGAGCCTACCGCACGACTCTGATCAGGGGAAGCCCTTGTTGAGCTGGCACGCATTGGTTACCGGAACTGCTGAAGGTTGTGGTGATTTTCCCGCATGGTTCAATTGGTCTCTCGTCATCGCTATCAGAACAGTCCGGCTCGTTTCCGCAGAATCCAGAAGACCGCCAGCAGCAGCAGGAGCATGCCAGCCCAGGCCGGATGCGCCCACAGAGGCAGGCGCCGAATTTCGGGATCGCGTTCGGGTAATGAGACGATGCTTGCCAGCACGCTCGCGCTCTGGGAGGCAGGTAGCAGCGTGCCTCGGGTGAGTTGAGCAATTTCCGCCAGAACATCAGGTCGGGCGGGTTGACCAAGGCGCTCGCGGGATGCGCTGCGAACAGGAATGTCGAGTTCGACCGGGGAACCACTCTGGGCGCAGGAAAGGCGCAGCTTGTGGATGCCAGCCTCCTGTGGTGTGAACGATGCGCTGAAGAGTCCCCACGAATCTTCGCCGGCCGATGCGAGTCGGATGGTGGAGAGATCGCTGTTGGGGGCTTTGATTTCAGCGATGACAATACCGTCCTCGAGCGGTTCACCGCTGCTTGCCATAACGTTCGCGTTCAGGGTGATGGTCTCGTGCTGGCGCGGCCGCTCCGGGGAGTAGAAAAGCCGCATCTTCTCTCCGACCGCCATATTCCGCTGGTAGGCCATCCAGCGCACCACCTGGCCCCAGAAGCGGTAATGATATCTATCTTCGATACCCTTGCGCCATCGCCAGGCGCTGTCGCTGCCCATGTAGAGGATCTTGCCCGCGCCAAAGGTCCGCGTGACCATGAGGGGAACGCGCCCGAACCGGGTGGTTTGGGTATTGTGCGTGGCAAGTGTCTCGCTGCCGACCTTTGAGCGCAGCGCGGCTGCATACCAGTGAAAGCCGGGCAGCCTCGACCAGGCGAGCGTTGAGGCCGTGTCGTCGTCTTCCAGGCGGGTGAGGAGGGAACGGGTACCCGCTTCGGTGAGGACAAAACGACCGGGGATCTGCGCTCCCCAGCCATTTGGTTGCCGGGTGTCGAAGGTCACGGGAATGAGCTCGCTGATCTCGGAATCCAGCAAGGTATGTTGAAAGCCGTGAAGTCCGGGGAGAAACACCAGTCCCGCGGCCTGATCGCGGACCAGGTTGCGAATCATTCCGGTCTGCGTTTCGCTGAGTTGACCGGGAGCGATTCCGATATCGCCGAGGAACACGACATCGTAGCCGGCAAGTGTCGCCTGATCGGGGAACGCCTCGAGATAGCCGGGGCCTGATGCGACCGTAGCGATATCCGGGTGAAGCAGCAGGCAGTCGACTGTCACGCCCGGGTCGCGTTGCAGTGCGTTACGAAGGTAGCGGTATTCCCATCTCGGATACGTTTCGAGCAGCAGGACGCGGAGCCGTTCTTCGCGGATTGTGACGCTGGCCGACAAGGTGTTGTTGTCCGTATAGGTTTCGTTTTCGCTGGGCAGGATGCGCAGGGTAAGTTCGATTTCACCAGTGGTAGTAGGATGCCAGAGGAGGGAGTCATCGATACTGTCGCGAGCGGGCGCGTTGATTCGAAGCGTGGTGGCCGTTTCCGGGGTGTTCGATGCCGATAATTCGAGGGTGAGGGGTTCATCGCGAGGCAGGGTGGAATCAATCGTGACGGGAATGCGCACGGGTTTTCCCGCCACGGCGAAGATGGGGGCGTGAAAGCCGGTAAGAGCGATGTCCGGCAGGGCTTCAGTAGAGCCGGTTGCCAACGCGAAGACCGGAACTTCGGCCACGCGCAACCGAGTGGCTGCCTGGGTGGGTGAGCCACCGGCATTCCAGTCGCCATCCGAGACCAGTACGACGGCTCTGAGGTGTGGGTGCTGATTGCAGACCGAGTCGAGTGCTGCCTGGATGTCGGTTGCCTCCTCGGGTTGCTGCGGCAGTGTCGAATTGAACGTGTCGATCACCACGTTGAAACGTTCGTTGAGGGAAGACCAGGTGGCTTCGTCCGCCATGGCTGCGGCGATGTCGGCCCGCGACAGTGGCGTGTTGCTCTCCGTGGAAGCGGCACCCGGAGCGACGCTATCCGGTGTCTGCATGCTTTTAGAGGTATCAATGAGCACGGCCACGGTGCCCCGGTGCTCCGGTTGGAAGGTCTGCTTCCATTCGGGTTGCAGAAGGGTCAGGGCGATGGCCAGAGCGATGAGGACGCGGAATGTCTCCAGCCGGATGACCTCTGCCCTGAATCTCCCACGTCGGGCTGCCACGAAAGCGAGCACGACAACGACGAGCACAAAGCAGGCGCCCGGCATGATCGCGCTGGCGGTCAGCGAAAGCTCCAGGTTTCCGGTTAACTCATCGAAGGCGGGCGGATCCATGTTGCAGTTTCTCAGGTGCTGGTGGTGCTCGGATGCGGTCGCGGCTGGGGAAGTGTCAGGATGGTCTCGATGAGCAGCGCGGCAGCCATCAGCAGCAGAAAGGTCTGCCAGATTTCGGAGGCCAGCGGCGAGTCGCTTTCGAGCGAATCGGAGAGGATCCGGTGATCGAGTCCCGAGAAGAGTTCCGGCAGGGTTTCGGCAGGCACATGAATGACCGTGTCCTCGCTGGCCGGACGGTTCAGGGCAACCAGCAGCCCCGTGTCGCCGGGTTGGGGCAATTCGGTATTCGCATCGGGAGTGAGAATGCCGGCGCGCAGGGCGCGCTGGGTGCTCGGAATCAGGAAATTATCGCCGGCAGGCAAGCCGGGTAGCGGCGCCCAGATTTGAGGCGAGGATGCGAGGCTTTCGGGGCCGGCTGTTCGTTGTTGCGCCCTGCCCAGGGAACGGGCGCCGTTTTCGAGGGCCCTGTGAAGCAGCGCGTAGAGAACCACTCCGTCACGGGCGAGGCTCGAGTTTTTTGGGTCGACGGATGCACCGAGGAAGACGACCAACCCGCCACCGTGCCTGCAATCGGGGTTGAGTGCGGAAAGGATGAGGGCCGTATCGTCCGAGTCGAGTCGAGCAAGCGGCACGGTACTGGCGCTGGCGTTGATTTCTATCGCGGTTCGTCTCATGAATTCCAGTTCTCCGAGGGGCAGCGGCTTGCCCGAGCGCGTGGCGGCGAGCAAGCCGTCGCCGTTCTGCCACCACGAAACCTTGTCGGGACCGGTATGGGCAGCGCCCCATGAGACTCCGAGAAAGGCATTTGCTCCGGGGTTATCCGGCGGCAGGAACAACACGGAGCGGCCCGCATCCAGGTGGGCCAGCAGTCGCCTGTGGCTGTTGGAATCCGGTGCGGGCAGGGGAATCTGCCACACGATGAGGGCCGTCTCTTGCCAGTTGGTTTCGGCGATTTGTCGCTCGGTGAGCAGATCGACGAGATACTCGCGGGTCGGGTCTGCGGGTGCTTCGAGAGCAGCGGTGATCGGGTTGATCGAGTCTGGATTTCCCGCGATGACGGTGCTGCGTAGTGCGGCGGGCTGGTCGAAGACGAAGTGCCAGATATTGTCGGTGGGCCGGGAATCATCGGGTAGTTGAATCTGCCCCCAGCCCCGGCTTGTGCCCGGTGTCAGGGTGATAGTGTGCCCTCTCAAAGAGAGATGCCCGTCTTCACCGAGTTTGACGAGTTGTGTGCTCGGGGTGCCGTTTACGAGGATACGCACCTGAACTTCTCTGGCACCGGTGGCGGAGCGATCGAGGTCGGGGCCGGTTGCGGTGATATCCAGATCGAAAATCAGCTCGGGTTGTTGCCCGGTATTTCGCAATTGCATCCCCGTTACCGACAGGCTGAGATTGTCCGGTGCCGGTTCGGGGTAGGTGAGAAGGTGAAAGCGAACGCCTGGCAGGGAAGTGAACCCTGCGCGCAGGCCCTGCCACCTGCCACCTGACGGGTCCCAGTCACCCTCCTGGAGGTCGGAAAGGATCCAGATATCGGTGCGGCCGGATTGGTTCGTCGTGATGTAGTCGAGAGCAGTCTGCAACATTGCCGGGATATCTGCGGCGGATTCGGTCGGCCAGCCAGCCGGCAGGCTGGTCAGATCGGAGGCCCGTTGGAGGGTGGTCGGATTGGTTGTTCCGGAATCGATCAGAACGAGGCGCGAGCGGCCACGGTATGTCTGTTGCAACGCATCGGAAAGTTTCACCAGTCCCGCCTCGCGCTTTGAGAGACCGCTGGCGAGGTCTTTCTGTTGCATGGAGGCAGAGCGGTCGAGCAGGACGAGCACGGTCTGCGGAGTGGCACCGGTCATCCCGAGGATCCCCCCGGCAAGTGGTCGGCCCAAAACGCCGACGAGTGTCGCGACGGCGAGCACACGCAGGGAGAGGATGAGCAACCGTCGGATCCGGGAATGGCCGCGATTGAGATTTCGAGCGGCGGTGAGAAAGCGTGTCGCTGCCCATACCACCGTCCTGCGCCGATGCAGGTGGATCAGGTGAATGAGGACGGGAAGCAGGGCGACTGGAAGGGCCCAGAGGAAAACTGGCTGGAGAAATGACAAGGCGACAGATTGCGAATGATGAGAGTTGGCAGCGTCGAATGTGAAGGATTCTGCATCAGCCTGCACGTCTCTTCGGGCTGCGGGCAAGGAGAAAGCGAGCGAGCACATCGGCGTAGTCCTGCTGGAGGTGCGCGCGGATGTAATCGATGCCGGTAGAGGTGACGATGTCGTCGATTTCACTGAGCCATGCGGCGATCGATTCGCGGTAGGCAGGCCCTATCTCCCCGGGATCGACAAGCATGGATTCGGCTCCCTCCAGATCGACGAAACGAGCCGGATGGTCGAAATTGAAGTCGAGTTCACGCTCGTCGAGCAGGTGAAATACCACGACGTCATGTTTGCGAAAACGAAGGTGCTGGAGTGCGGAACGCAGATCGGGTGTCTCGATGAAAAGATCGGAAAAGATTACGATGAGTGCGCGTTGTGTAATCTGCTCGGCCGCGGCGTGCAGGGATTCGACCAGCGAGGTTTGTCCTTCCGGTTGCAATGAACCAATTGCATCGAGTACGTTACCAAGGTGGGTGGCTCCCCGTCGCGCGGGCACTTGCATGGGTCCCTGGGGCTGGTCCTTCTTGGCTACAGTATGTCCGCAGGACCAGAAGCCGACCGCATCACCCTGACGGGCTGCCAGGTATGCGAGGGATCCGGCTAATTTTTTAGTGTATGCAATGCGGCTGATCGAGTTGCGGTCATCTTGCGGGTAATTCATCGATCCGCTTGCATCGAGCAGCAGAATCAGGCGCAGGTTCGTATCAGCCTCGAATTCCTTGATGTAATGTCGGTCCGAGCGTCCCCAGGCGCGCCAATCGAGCCGTCGAAGGTCGTCGCCGGGCACATATTCACGATATGCCGCGAATTCCAGTGAGGATCCACGAATGGGGCTGCGATGCAATCCCGCAACGTTCCCGATCACGGGTTTTCGAGCATGGAGCTGCAGCGCCATGAGCCGGGACAGAACGTGGTGGTCGAGGTAGTCGGGCAAGGTCTTCGCGCAGGGGGGGCGGTGGGATGGAGAGGCGGTGGTCCGCCGGAGCGAGGTATGATTACGGGAAATCGTTCGAGCAGGGGAAACAAAGGCGCCGCCGCGATCTATTGTTTCTGCATAAGCTCATCAGTGAGTCGGCGGGTGACTTCGCGGCTGCTGATTCCTTCGGATTCGGCAGCGAAAGTGGTGATGATCCGGTGCCGGAGAACCGGTTCAGCTATCGCGAGGACGTCCTCGAGTCGAACCATGAAAGAACCGTGGAGTGCAGCACGGGCTTTGGCGCCCAGGATCAGGTATTGGACCGCTCGCGGGCCCGCACCCCATCCGACCAGGGGCCGTATCCATTCGGGCGCCTGTTCGTCTCCGGGACGGGTCCGGCGTACCAGGTCGACAGCAAATTCGTAAATGTGCTCGGGCACCGGCAAACGGCGGACGAGCTGCTGGTATGCCTCGATTGCGGCACCGTCAAGGATGTGGTCAAGGGTCCCCGGTATATTGCCAGTGGTAGTTCGGGCAATATTGAGCTCCTCCTCGCGGGTGGGGTAGTCGACGCCGATCATGAACATGAAGCGGTCGAGTTGCGCCTCGGGAAGCGGATAGGTTCCCTCCTGTTCAATGGGATTCTGGGTTGCAAGTACGAAGAATGGTTGCGGGAGTTGATGGCTGTTGCCGGAAATGGTGACTTTGTGCTCCTGCATCGCTTCGAGCATGGCGGCCTGGGTTTTAGCCGGGGCACGATTGATCTCATCGGCCAGGATCACGTTCGCAAACAGAGGGCCACTTATGAACTCGAGTGAGCGTCGACCTGTATCCGTCTGCTGGAGTATGTCCGTGCCGGTGATGT
Source organism: Verrucomicrobiales bacterium (assembly GCA_040263955.1). Lineage (GTDB taxonomy): Bacteria > Verrucomicrobiota > Verrucomicrobiia > Verrucomicrobiales > DEV007 > CALSSN01. The sequence continues at coordinate 2,757 of JBDQJG010000002.1, read as the reverse complement.
CCATGGGCATCAGGTCGGGGGTGAACTGGATCCGACTGAAATCGAGTGAGAGTGTCTCTGCCAGTCGACTGATGAGCAGGGTCTTGGCCAGTCCGGGAACTCCCATGAGCAACGCGTGCCCTCGTGCCAGAAGGCTGATTACAAGTTGTTCGGTTACTTCATGCTGTCCCACTACGATCTTTCCGAGTTCGGCTTTGAGCCGGGCATAATCGTCACGCAGTTGACTGATCGCTTCGACATCGTCGTCGGGGAGGGTCGGTTTGTTCATGGCCTCTGGATTGCTTGGAGAAAGTCGCTTTGATCGGGGATCAGCGGAATCCTCTGGTGATAACGTTACTCAATGAGCCGGCGTCCTGCCGGCAAAAACTTTTGATCAGGTTGCGGTGGATCCGGTGTTGAAGCAATCAGCAGATTACGATGATCTCGCTTCTGCGGGTTGTCTCCCGGGTTCTGTCTGCATGAAACGGGCAGTGGCGGGGCAGACCGCTGAAACCGGGGGCCTCGGCTGGCAGAATCGGCGCTGGCGGCAGTCGATCTGGAATGGAGAATTATTGTGCTAAATTGTTGACATTTAACATCTATTAAGTATTTTTTCAGAAATAGCATGATGTTCGTAAAGGCAACCAGTTCATTTGTGCTGCTGTGGTCCTGCGCAGTGTTGTTGTGGCTTGTTGGTTGTTCGGGAAGTGAAACGTCCGTTCTCGAGGAGTTGTCCGAGCGGGGATATGCGTTCCATGTCACCGACTTTCATCGCGCTGCAAGTGCTGGCGAGTTGGCTGTGATAGAGTTGTTTTTGGATTCCGGAATGGCGCTGGATGCTCGCCATGAGAATGGTTGCACGGCCTTGCAGAGTGCGCTAACGGCGGGTCAATCGGTTGTCGCACATAGGCTTGTGGAATTGGGAGCCGCTCCGAATCTACGTGATGAGAAGGGGCGCCCCCCCTTGATTCATGCAGCCTGTTCGGGTGATGCCGCGTTGGTGGGGGTGCTTCTTGATGCTGGTGCGGATTGGCGGGCACGTGATCGAGAGGGTTGGTGTGCATTGAGTGCTGCCGCTCTGCCCGGGCATGCCGATGTGGTTGCCCTGCTCGCCGACAAGGAGGGGGTCGATGTGGATCGTGCCCTGCACCTAGCATGTGTTGGTGGTGACGTCGCGACGGTGGGTGCGCTGTTGAAGGCAGGAGGAAGCGTTTATGCCAGGAGCAGCGAGGAAAAGACCGCGCTGATGTATGCGGCTGCCAATGGGCATTTGAGTGTCGTGAAGTTGTTGATCCGTAATGGGGCCAACCGGTATGCGATCGATCTCCAAATGCAGACCGCAGCGCAGTTGGCGAGAGCGAGCGACTTTCAGGAAGTAGCTGATCTGCTGGAGGAGCCACAGATGGATGGTTGGTTTGATCACTACTCGGAGCACTTTGATGATGGCGAGGTAGCAGCGGGTCCGACTGCTGTTGTGGTGGGTGTGGACGGGTCGCTGGATGATTTGGAGCAGCATCTTGCAGATGCCGAGAAGGATGCTCAGAAAGACAGTGTGGTGAGCGGGTCGGCGGGTGAGGAAGATGCCGACGTGGAGTCAGGGCAGCCCCTGTCGGAGGCTCCGGAAAGGCTTGATGCGGCGTATGGCCGGGCAATCATGGCTGCTGCGGGTGATGCGGATGACAGCCTCGTTCCCGGCAGTCCGTTGGCGCGGCGAAGCACCCGGCCGTATGGCAGTCAGGAGGGTTTCGATGCACAGTCGCGGGCGGCTGGTGCCAATGGCTTCCATGCAAGACCTCGGGGAATGCAGCCTCTGCAACCAGTAGGTGGCGGCAGCGGTCGCAGAGTGGAGCGGCTTGATGGTAGTTTTCTGCGCGGAGCGCTCATGCTCGGTGGTGAGGATACCGGGGGCGGGCTCAGGCACGGGGCCTCGGGAGAGCCAGTTTCCGTCCTGCGGATGCATGACTACCGGGAGAGCCAGCTGCCGGTGATCCTGGTAGGCATGACCAGCACAGATGGCGTCCAGCGGGGGCTCGTTCGCTTGCTCCATGGAAGCAGCGTGCATCCGATCGAGGTGGGAGTGGGGGAACTGATTTCCGACAGTGGCTTGAAAGTAATCGAACTGCAGCGGCGTGTTGCGCAAACCAAGGCCAACTCCGGAATGTCGGTGGATGTTTCACGAATGATCGTCGAAAATGTCGATTCTGGTGAGCGCGTCCTGCTGGTTCGGGGCGTGCCGGCGATGTCGAACAAGGTGCACGCGGTGGTCAGTCTGGATGATGAGCCGGCAACAGTCTACGAGGCCAGGGCGAATGATCGATTCACCGCTGCTGGCGGACGAGACAGGTATCGCGTGCTGGATGTGCGCCCGAAACAGATGGTCGTTCTGCACGAGGGTTCAGGGAATACCATGACTGTCATGCGGACGAGGTAGTTGTCCATGCTGCGGAATGTGCATGGTTTGCACGCCTGGGCAGTATCTTTACCAGACAGGTTGTTTATCCGGGGCCGGGGCAGAGGGGGCGAGATAAAGAGGCCCGTTTTTTTCACGTGATGCTGACCGGGATCCCGAATACATTGAATCTTGATGCCAGCGAGAAATCCTTTTCCTGGTTTTCGCAATGCAAATCCGGTGGGATGGTTGCGTTTCCTCGTTATGTCGTGGCCCCTTGTGGTCTGTTCGGCTGAGGTCGGTGAGGTCGGTGAGGTCGGTGAGGCTGTAGGGACTGCCCGGGACGAGCTTCGGACTGAGCATCTGGATGAGCGTGCCTGGATGAAGAG
>JBDQJG010000001.1:0-50567 GCA_040263955.1 Verrucomicrobiales bacterium | reverse complement strand
GACCGGAATGTGGCTTTTGGAATCGGTAGTGGTGCTCATGGAAAGAGAAGAAGGGTTTTGGTAGCCTGTAGGAGTATCTGGTTTCGCTGATTATTGCAAGTTTTCCATGATACGAAAACGAATCGTGCAAAAGCTGCTCGGAGTGCGGCACTGTGGAAGTGAATACCTTGGGATTTTTTATTGGTTTACGCCCGGCCGCTTCCGGTAATGGTATCCACACCCTGATCGTCAGCCTTCCAGCTTTCCGTCGTCCCCGTGTCCACCACCGTCACAGTCATCATCCCGACCTTCAATACCGAGAGGTTTTTGAAGGACACCATCGCTTCGGTTGTCGGCCAGGACTACCGGCCGATCGAGGTGGTGGTAGTCGACGACGGATCCTCGGACAACACGGTGGCGTTGGCCAGGAAGTTGCTGGCTGAGGCGGCGCTGCCCCACCACGTCTTCACCGCGCTCAATGGCGGCCAGAACATTGCCCGCAACATCGGCCTGGGTATTGCCACCGGGGAGTTGATCAAGTTTCTCGATCACGATGACGTGCTGCCGCCGTGGGCGATCCGCACCCAGGTGGAGGCGCTCGAGGCGAGCGGCGCCGATCTGCTCATGGGCAGTATCGAGCGATTTAATGGCGAGAAGGCAGACGAATTTTTCGCGGGTAAAAGTGCCACGCCACCGATGCCGGCCAGCGAACCTGTAGAAACCGGCCACCCGATCGAGACGGTGGAAAAGTTCGGCCCGACCTTCAACGAGATCCTGGTGCGGGCCGAGTTGATACGCAAGGCGGGCGGCTTCTGCCCGCGTCTCGGCACCTGCGAGGAGTTCCACCTGTTCGGGCGCATCGCCCTGACCACCCCCGACGTCCGGATCTGCTACCAGGCTGAGCCCGCGGTGCTCTACAAGCGCTGTTTCGATGGCTCGCTGGCAGTTCGCTACCGCAAGGAGAACAGCACGGTGCGCAATTGGGGGCTGGCCGCTTGCGAGGAACTGGCACGGGATATCCTCAAGCAAGGCGGCGGTCTCGATCAGCCGTGGAAAGAGACGATCCTCGACAAGCTCTACCTCGGAGCCATGACCTGTTACCGCGATGGGCTGCGCGGGCAGGCACTGGGAGCGATCGAGACCTGGAGCAAGGCGGGCCGCTCGTTGCCGTCTTTCCAGCCGGCCTTCCACGAGCGCCTGCACCGGTTGCTCGGCTTCGGAGCTGCGGAACGGCTGCTCGAGCGGGTGCGGCGCCTGCGCGATCGTGTGCTCGGGCGGTCGCCTTCTCAGGAGCCCTCTTCGAGCGGCTCGACCCGGTAGGTCATGCCCTCTTCGAGAACCCGGACCCGGGTGCCCTTGGGGATCAGGCCGTGGCTGGAAATGGCGTCGTGCTTGCGGCCCTCCACGAGGATGGTGCCGGTCGGGCGCAGGTCGGAAAGCGCGGTGGCGGTCAGGTCGACGGCCGGGCCCGGCTGATCGGCTTCCGACGGGGGGCCGGGGGCAAGGTTCTCTTCCGCGACCAGACTGCGTAGTAGTGGAATCTTGTCGAGGTGGCGACCGAGGAAATACAACAGGAAAACAGCACCAAGCAGGCCCGCAGCGAGCATGGCACCGGGGCGCAGCAGCAGATCGTCGATGGCGCCGAGCCATTCACCTGAGACGTTGACTCTCTCGAAATCGACGCGGTCGGCCATGGCGAACCACAGGGAGCCGATCACCAGCATGGCACCGATGATGCCGGCGACGAGGCCCGGGAAAATGAAAATTTCCAGCAGGATAAGCAGGATACCGAGCAGGAACAGCGCCATCAGTTCGTAGCCGGCGAGGTTGCCCGCCAGGTTGTTGCCGAAAAAGAACAGGGTGAAGACGGCCAGCGAGGTGAAGCCGAAGAGGCCGAAGCCGGGTGCCTTGATTTCCAGCCAGGCGGCGCCGACGCCGACCGCGATGAGCAGCGGGGAAATCGCCGCGATCCACCACGCGAACTGCTCGAAGCCGGTGGGCTGAGGGCGGATGAGTTCAGCGTCATCGAGGCCCTCGGCGGCGAGCACATCGTCGAGGCTCCCGGCGATGCCGGCGGCCAGCAGTGGCTTGCCTTCGAACTCCTGGGTAGCTTCCTTGGCGGTCAGGTTGAGCAGGTCGCCTTTGTGCACGGTGACTTCCCCGAAGCTGCGCTCTTCCTCTTCGTCGATAACCATCATGGCGCGCAGCACGTCGAAGCGGTGACCCTTTTCCTCGGCGATGGCACGCATGGAGGCGGTGAACGAGCTTTCCAGCTTGGCTCGCATGTGTTCCTCGATGGCCGGACCCATGCTGTTTACGATGGCGGCGGAGCCGATGGTGGTCCCCGGTGCCATGTAGATGCGGTCAGTCGCGAACGCGATGAGGGCACCGGCGCTCAGGGCTTCGCGCTCGACCCACGAGATGACCGGCAGCTGCAGCTTGGCGAGTTGGTCGGTGATGAAGTCGCGGGTGTCGAAGGCGAGACCTCCGGGGGTGTCGAGCTCGAGCACGATGGCGCGGGCGCCGTCTTCGTCTGCGCGCTCGATGGTGCGCTTCCAGAAGCGAAAAGCCTGCTTGTTGATCAGGTCCTCCTGCCCGACGTGGATAACCACGACCTTGCCGGTCAGGCTTTCCTCGGCGGAGCGCCCGAGTATGCGGCGCTCCAGTAGCTCATCGCTCGGTGGGGCCTCCTGCGCTGCCAGTTGCGGGAGCAGCAGCAACAACAGAGAGGCGAGCAGGCCGCGGGCAAGGTGGCAGAACAAGGGCTGTGCGGGACGCTTCATCGACTCGGAGAGGGATCCTGGCGGAGGGCGACGGGCGGGCCGAGGATCTCCTGCAGCAGGATGGCCTGGCGGGCGGACTCGGGGCGCCGCAGTATGGCGATTAATGCCTTGTTGCGGGCACCGCGCCGGTTTTCAGGGCGGGCTATGCGCTCGAAGCTCTGGGCCAGCGCGGCCTGCTTGGCGGAGACCACCGGGCGAGGGGCCCGCATGGCTTCCTCGATGGCGGAGGGAGAGGCAATCGGCGGCGGGGACGCCGCCGATTGCCGGGCGATGACCGGGGGTGAAACAGGGACGCGGGCGGTCTGCTCTGCCCGTGGCACCGGCACCGGCACCGGGGGTGGGGTGCTGTCGCGGGCAACTGCCCGTGGTGGTGGCGGCGGGGTCTCCTCGATCTCGGAACCCCAGGGCATGGGCGTTGTTTCTTCTCCCATCTGACGTCGCCAGATGGCTTCCCGGAGTGCCTCCTCTTTGGCGCTCAGCTGGTTTTTTTTCTTTCCGCCGGGCTGCGAGAATTTCTCCTTGAGCCAGCTGGCGAGGGAAACCAGCAGGAAGACGAGGACAGTGATGACCTCGACGTCGATCTTGGCGAGATTGGGCAGGAGTTGGGTCATGATCGCGGCTGATCAACCTGTTCGCCGGCTCCGGTATCATCGTCGCTGGCGATCGAAGAGCGCATTTCGGTGTCGGCAATGACGTTGCGGTAGCGGGTGTAGTCCATGACACCGAGGTTGCCGGAGCGGAAGGCGTCGGCGATGGCCTGCGGGATCTCCGCCTCGGCCTCGACCACCTTGGCGCGCATCTCCTGGGTCCTGGCGGTCATCTCCTGCTCGGCGGCCACGGCGGCGGCCCGGCGCATCTCGGCCTTCGCTTGGGCGACGCGTTTGTCGGCCTCGGCCTGCTCGGTCTGAAGTCGGGCGCCGACGTTATCTGCCACGTCGACGTCGGCGATGTCGATGGAGAGGATCTCAAAGGCAGTAGAAGCATCGACTCCCTTGGAGAGCACCAGCTTGGAAATCGAGTCGGGATTTTCGAGAACCGCTTTGTAGCTGGCTGCCGAGCCGACCGAGGTGACGATCCCTTCGCCGACCCGGGCGATCACGGTTTCTTCGGTGGCGCCTCCGATGAAGGAATCGAGCGCGGTGCGAACGGTGACGCGGGCGCGAACATTCACTGCGATGCCATCGCGGGCCACAGCGGTGATCTTGGTAGGGCCGCCTGTATGGGAGTCGGGGCAATCGATGACTTTTGGATTGATGGAGGTGCGAACGGCTTCCAGGACGGTTTTGGTGGTACCCTTGACGGCGAGGTCGATCGCACAGGCGCGGTCGAAGGCGAGGGGGATGCCGGCCTTGTCTGCAGCGATCAGGGCGAGGACGACGTCCTCGACGTCACCCCCTGCCAGGTAGTGGGCTTCGAGTTCTTCGGCGTTGTACGGAAGGCCCGCTTTGATGGCTGTGATGCGGGCGTCGACGATGCGGCCGAAGGGGACTTTCCGCAGGAACATCCCGATCAGGGTGCCCCAGGCGACCGGGGCGTTGGAGAGCTTGGCCCGCAGCCATGTCTTGAAGAACATGGAGACGACGATGACGACGATGACCAGCAGGACGATGGCTACCGCGATCCCGGCAAGTGTGAGGAGTTCGTTGGGAAGGTTTCTCATGAATATAGAATAGCCGCATCGGTCGGATTGGCCAGCGGGGAAAGCGCCAACGGGCATAAACACCACCGGCACGCTGCGGTGAGCCGGTAGTAGACAGGAAGCGGCTGAGCGCGACAGTGTCGGCGATGCAAGAGTCCCGCAGCGTAGTCTTCAGGGAGTTCGGGGATCCGGTCGAGCGGGCGGAAATCGAGGTCTGTGAGCCGCCCTCGCCGGGCCCGGGCGAGGTGCTGGTGCGGCTGCTGCATGCGCCGATCAACCCGGCCGATTTCAATTACATCGAGGGCACCTACGGGCTCAAGCCTGCGGCCTTTCCTGCCGCGGCCGGCATGGAGGGAAGCGGCGAGGTGGTCGAGGTGGGTGCAGGTGTGACCGACCTGCGGGTGGGTGACCGGGTGGCGATTCTTTCCGGGGCCGGATGCTGGCAGCAGTTGCAGGTGTTGCCGCTGTCCCAGGTGTTCGTCCTGCCCCTCGGGATCGATCCCGAGCAGGGGGCCATGCTGAAGGTCAATCCCCCGACCGCGTGGATGATGCTGCATCGTTACGGGCCTCCGGTGCCGGGCAGCATGGTAGTTCAGAACCTCGGCAACTCGAACGTGGGGCTGTCAGTTATCGGGCTGGGGCGGCGGCTTGGCATCGACGTGCTCAGCCTGGTGCGCAGCGAGCGGGCGCGCGAGCAGTGCGTGGCGGCGGGCGCGGCGGCCGACCGGGTGTTCATCGATTCGAAGGAGGGCCTCGACGAGGCGCGCGAGGCGCTGGGTGAGCGCCGCGGCGTGCTTGGTTTGAACGGCGTGGGTGGTGACAGCGCCCTGCGGGTGATGAACCTTCTCGGGGAGAAGGCGACGCTGCTCACCTACGGTGCGATGGGGCGCAAACCGCTCAAGGTGCCGACCGGGTTGCTGCTCTTCAAGGGACTGCGGTTGGAGGGGTTCTGGCTGACCCGGTGGATCCGCGAGCATACCGCCGAGGAGTATCACGAGGTGCTTGGCGAGGCGGCCGCCGCGATGGCGGAGGGCGATCTGCGGCTGCCGGTGGTCGAGCGCTTCCCTTTCGCCGAGGTCAAGGCGGCGCTGGATCGCGCGCGCGAAGGCGGCCTGGGCGGCAAGGTGCTGCTGGATTTTCGGGGCTGAGCGATCCGCCGGCACATCCACCATGCGGTTCGTAGCGCAACATGGACCCCGGCCTACAGGCTCCGTGCCTCGCCCCTCCATCGACATCGGACCGGGGCCGCAGGGATGTATGCGCGTGTCGCCAGACCGAGGCCGCAGCAACCGCCGGGCCGTCAGCGATCTTCCAAGGCCTGTCCTGGACTGGCGATCTGGTAGTCATCTACCGTAACTTCTATATCTTGAGGAAGGATGCGCACAGTTCCATTACCATCGATTAATTTTACGACGATTGAATCGGCATCCGTGTTGATTTCAAGTTCGCTGTCTCTGATCTTGAGAAGATAGTCGGAAAGTGAAATGTCACCGACTTTCACTGTAGAGGAGGTGGGGATTCTCATCTGTATACGGAGCCCGCCACCAGTCTGTTTCTCACCAGATCGGTTGTCACAGGAAATGGTGGCGACCAAAATAAGGAGCAGTATCAGCAAGTTGGGTTTCATAATCCGTTGTCGTAATTTTTTTCGCTGACAGAGGTTGAAAAAGGAATCCCATGTGGCGGGTGGCGGAATTGATCAGAGCTTCCCTAGGTGGGGGTCGTCCACCGTTCTTCTTCGAGCCGGGCAAGTGTGCGTTGGTTTGCAAAGATACTCCCAACGCCGACAACAAGGAAAACGACCGAGCTGAAGAGGCGGAAATGAATGGGATTTGGGAAGCCCTTTTCCGGCATCAGAAGATGTGGAAATGTAAGATGTGCGGTGACTGCCGAGATGACGTAGAACACCTCGACGACTAATAACCATCGGACCATTTTCCGAAGACTCGCATGGACCTTTTCCGCGTAGGATGCCGGGTCGTCGCTGCGCCAGTCGATCGGCTGCTTCACCCTGGTGTCCATCATTTTGGTGAGCACAAGGGTCATGATACCAGCCATCAGGAGAAAAAACAGATTCATGTTTCCGAGGTCGATGTGGAGAGACTCCTCAGAGGTGGCAGCTGGACTGAAGAGAAAACCTGCCAGGAACCCAAGAAACAGGAGAACGTAAGGCGAGGCCAGGGCCCACCTGGGGGCATAATCAGTGAGTTTACGGACACTGAGATCGGCAGCGCGTTGCCCGCCGCGTCCCCTCTGCACCATGGCGTCGTCAACGACTTTCGTCTTCAGTTGGTCCCAGCGGGGCTTCGCCCAGATTGCATGGAAAGCAAAATAAGCGAGTAAGCCAATTGAGAAGATAAGAGGGTTGAATTCAAAGTCGAGGAGCTGAGGAATGCCGATAATCATTCCAAAAGCAAAGAGAAGGCAAAGGACAAAGAACAGAGGTGATCTTCCGAATTTCAGAGCTTTTTTCAGCTTATCGGTCTCTGCTCGTTCGAGCTTTCTCAAAGCGGCGAACTCGATAACCGGCAGAGATAGCACGTAAAATAATTCAAAGTAGTACATGGTTTCAGATATGGTGTTGTTATTTCCAAGCGGAGATTTCTTCTTTTAGAAGCATTGATACGGCAGGAAAATCCACTCCAGCCAGGCGTGCCCTCGTGAGTATATCTCGGATTCCCTCTTGAATGTTTTTGATAGCCTCCGCCTTTGGGGTATCCGATTGAAGGGCGCCTTTCCTCACGCAGGTCTTTCGGCCGTGGGCAACAAAGAGGATTCCCTCAGATGCCAGCTGTCGGTATGCGCGGGCAACCGTGTTCCAGTGAATATCAAGGTCTCCGCTCAGCTGGCGCGCGGAGGGTAGTTCCTGCCCGGGACTCAGCTGACCGGATGCCACGGCCTGCTTGATCGATCGCACGAGCTGGTCAATCAGCGATTCTGAGCTCTCTGTATCAACCTGTATCACAGGTCTACTGTATCAAACTGTGATACACAACGCAAGGGCAGATGTGACTTTTTTGCTTCTTTGGTCTTAGGGAAGCTCTGATTAAAGGCGCTGCCCGCCATTGCTGTCCGAATTCTGTGTGGCGCGGCGCGAGGTGGAAGTGGATGAGCATCCTCGACCAACGAGCAACAAAGCCACGCTGGATGCGGGCGGCAACCCGAAAGGCTTCAATACTGATCCGGGAGCGCAGCGACGCGAACTCTAAACCTATCCAATCCGATGTGGCGAGTGGCGGAATTCATCAGAGCTTCCTTCGTGCATGAGGACTGGCAGAAGCAACGAGCTCAAACCTTCCCTGGCAGGACGGCCTTGGAAGGCAGGCAAAGGCCGGAATTCCCAGGCGGTTTTCCACCCATGCCTTGTGATACAGTTTCGCCGCGCAATCGCCGAAGAACGGGACAGACATGCCAACCCCGCAGCAGATTCCAAGGCAGGTAGAGGGCAGGTTGGCAGGTGGGCAGGTCGACGGAGTACCGCATTCATACCCCCCCCAGCGGGACTCCTTTGAGGAAAAAAGGCCCCTGGATTCAGCGGCGGCCGTCTTGTGCGTGTCGCAAGCAAGTGGGCTTGCGAATCAGCTCACGAGAACAGCGAGAGCTGGGTGTTGTCTTGCGGGCCCTTGTCGGCGGCCTTCTTGCCGGCCCGCGATTTTTTTTCCGGGCTGCCCCCGGATCCTTTCGATTCCTCCGGTCTCGTGGCACGGGCGCTGGCAGCGGCATCTGCGGCCTCTTTTTCCAGCGTAGAGAGTAGCTGCCGGGCGCGCAGGATGATGCTGTCGGGCAGGCCGGCGAGGCGCGCGACCTGGATGCCATAGGAGCGATCGGCGGCGCCATCGACGATCTTGCGCAGGAAGATGATCTCGTCATTCCACTCGCGCACTGCGACGTTGCAGTTGCGTACTCCCTCGCATTCGTAGGCCAGCGCGGTGAGTTCGTGGTAGTGGGTGGCGAACAGGGTGCGCGCGCGGATCCGGTCGTGCAGGTGCTCGGCGACACTCCACGCGATGGACAGGCCGTCGAACGTGGCGGTGCCGCGGCCGATCTCATCCAGGATGACCAGCGAACGCTCGGTGGCGGTGTTGACGATCAGGGCGGTCTCGTTCATTTCGACCATGAAGGTCGACTGCCCGCGGGCCAGGTCGTCGCTGGCACCGACGCGGGTGAAGATGCGGTCAGCCAGCCCAATGGTTGCTGACTCAGCGGGGACAAAACTGCCGATCTGTGCCATCAGGGTGATCAGCGCAACCTGCCGGATGTAGGTCGACTTGCCGGCCATGTTCGGGCCGGTGAGCAGGATCAGTCGCGAGCGCTCCGGCTCAAGCAGCACGTCATTGGGCACGAAGGCGTCGGCGGTTTCATCCTGCTCGACGACCGGGTGGCGGCCTGCCTCGATCACCAGATCGAGCGAGTCATCGAGCACCGGGCGGCAGTAGCGGTAGAGACGCGCGGTCTCGGCCAGTCCGCAGAGAACATCAACGGTGGCCAGTGCGGCAGCGGTTTCCTGGATTACTGGAAGATGCTCGAGGATCTGCTCCCGCAGTTCGGTGAAGAGCGTGGCTTCCAGCGCCTTGGCGCGCTCGTCCGCACCCAGAACTTTCGATTCGACCTCCTTGAGTTCCGGCGTGATGAAGCGCTCGGCATTGGCGGTGGTCTGCTTGCGTTGGTAGGTGTCCGGAACCAGCGAGAGGTTGGTCTTGGTGACCTCGATGAAGTAGCCGAAAACGGCGTTGTACTTGATTTTAAGCGATTTGATTCCAGTCGATGCAGCCTCACTCGTCTGCAGGTCTGAAATCCACCGTTTCCCTTGCGAGGATGCCTGCCGGAGTTCATCGAGTTCGGTGTTGTAACCTGCGCGGAACACGCCGCCATCGCGAAGCAGGGCGGGTGGTTCCTCGACCAGCGCCCCGGTGATCAGCTCGACGAGCTCGGTGAAGTCGGGCAGCGACTCGGCCAGTTCCACGGTGAGGGCGGGGGTGGGCCGGCAGGCCAGCAGCTGCTCGCGAAGACTGGGAACACGGCTCAGCGACAGTGCGAGGGATTGCACGTCGCGGGGTGTGCCCGAGCCCTGGCTCAGGCGTGAAAGGCAGCGCTCGATGTCGCGCATGCCGTCGAACTGCGTGCGTAGCTCCTCCAGCGTGATCGGATCCTTGAGCAGGCAGGCGATCACTTCCTGCCTGGCCACCAGTGGTGCCACCTGGCGGAGCGGGTGGAGGATCCACTGGCGCAGCAGGCGGGCGCCCATTGGGGTGCGGGTTCGGTCGAGCGCGGCCAAAAGCGAGAATTTCGCTCCGGCCCGCGAGTCGATCAGGTCGAGGTTGGCGCGCGAGGAGCTGTCGATCTGGACGAAGTCTTCGGGACTGTAGGCACGCAGTGAGCGAACGTGCGAGGCATCGTGGCGGAGTTGTCCGGTGACGTAGCCGAGGATGGCGCCCGCAGCTCCCACGGCGGGACCGAATTCAGAGCAACCAAAGCCGTCAAGCGAATGCACACCGAAGTGGTTGGTGAGCACTCGCGAGGCGTGGTCGTAGAGGAACGTGTAAGCGTCGCAGGTGATGGAGTGCGGGTTATCAGCGATCGCGTGGAACACGTCCTGGGCATCATCGGCGTGGAGGATCTCCGCCGCAGCAAGCGCGCCGAGTTCGTCTGTAAGCGATGAGAGGGTAGCGAATTCCGCGGCCCGGAATTCGCCGGTGGTCAGGTCAAGCAGCGCGAGCCCGAAGCGCTGCCTGCGCTCGTGATGCACCGCGGCCAGGTAGTTGGCGCGCCCGGCTGCCAGCAGGTTGACATCATCGACGGTTCCCGCACTGATGATCTGCCGGATCTCGCGCCGCACGATTTTTCCAGGGATGGCTTCGCCAACCTGTTCACCGATGGCGACCCGGCGGCCGGCCTTGATGATGCGTGCGATGTAGGCCTGCGCTGCGTGGAATGGAAAGCCGCACATGGGAACACCATTTCTCTTGGTCAGCGCAACATCCAGGATGGCAGCTGCTTCACGAGCATCCTCGAAGAACAGCTCGTAGAAGTCACCGAGGCGAAACAGCAGCAGGACATCCGGGGGCAATTCACTCCGGAGGGAGTGGTACTGCTTCATCATCGGGGTCATTTTGCCGCCGCCGGTCACCATAGGGGAGGAGCGTAGAGGCTGCCGGGCGCGGAGGCAAGAGCAGTGGCAACGGCGGTTGGACCCTGTCGGTGCTTGTCTTCGCAGGCCACTGGCAGCCGGCCCGGAAAGGAGTACTGCGAGCGTGTCGTCTTGACGGCGCTGAAATCACTGCTAGCTGTCAAGGTTATGCCTCAAATCCACGCTTATTTCCAGGCGATGCTCGATACTGGCGCATCCGACCTCCACCTCGCTACCAATAATGTTCCCAGGCTGCGGATCAGCGGCGACTTGCAGGAGATCGATGCGGATATTCTGCAGCATGAGTCTCTCAAGGAGATGCTGTTCGAAATCTGCCCCAAGGAAAAGCAGGATCAGTTCGAGGAGACGGGTGATGTGGATTTCGGTTATGAATATGAAGACAAGGCGCGCTTCCGGGTAAACTTCTTCAACCAGAAGTATGGTATCGCCGCCGTCTTCCGGACCATTCCCTCGGAGATTCTCACGCTCGAGGATCTCGGGTTGCCGCCCACGTTCGCGCAGTTCGCCAGGCTCAAGCGCGGTCTCGTGCTGGTGACCGGCCCGACCGGTTCGGGTAAATCGACCACGCTTGCGGCGATCATCGACTACGCGAACAAGACCCGACCCGACCACATCCTGACCATTGAGGACCCGATCGAATTCGTGCACAAGAGCCAGCTGTCGCTGATCAACCACCGGGAGGTCCATATTCATACGCAATCGTTCGCCAGCGCGCTGCGTGGAGCTCTGCGGGAAGACCCTGATATCATCCTGGTGGGGGAGATGCGAGATCAGGAGACCATCAGCCTGGCACTGGAGGCCGCCATGACAGGTCACCTGGTGTTCGGAACCCTGCACACTCCCAATGCGGCCAAGACGATCGACCGGGTGATCGACGTCTTCCCGGCAAGCCAGCAGAACCAGATCCGATCGGGTCTTTCAGACTCCCTGAAAGGTGTCATCGCCCAGAACCTGTTCAAGCGTGTCGACAAGGGGGGGCGGTGTGCGGCCCTCGAGGTACTGGTCGTCGATTCATCCATTTCCAATCTCATTCGCGACGGGAAGATTCACCAGATTCCCGGCATGATCGAAGTAGGGAAGAAGAAGGGCAACATGCCGCTCGACGATGCCATCATGAGCCACCTGGAGGCCGGGCGTATTGGCGCGGAGGAGGCTTTTGAGAAGTCGATCAATAAGCGACGGTTTGTTTCATTCCTCGATCGGGAACCGGAATCCTGGGAACTCTAAGCGGTGCCCTGCGCGCAATTGTCCCTTCTGGTTTCCAGGTCGGTTCGCAAGGCGGCAGGTTTGGGGTCGACCATGGGGATTGTCCATGTCCTCGGACTCGCTGCAGCGCGTGCTTCGGTCATGGATTGTCGGCGCTCCGTGATGGTGAGCTTGGGGATCCTGCTGGCGTTCGTTTGTCTGCCGGTGGTCTGCGTGGCCGGCGCGGCGGAGGAATGGACCAATCGCAAGGGACAGACTCTCACCGCCGAGCTTGTGACCGCCACCGAGGCCGAGGTCGAGCTGCGCACGCCGGATGGCAAGGTTTACTCGATCGAGGTCGCGACGCTCTCGGATGCAGACCAGGCAAGGGTGCGCGCGTGGTTGGAGGCTGAGAATGCTGGTGCCGGAGAAGAACTCAACTGGGATGACGACTGGCCGAATAGCATCTCTGTTGATGACAATGAGGTGACGGTCGTCAAGGAGGATGCTGAGAAAAACCAATACATTTACCACAGCCCACACTATGAGTTCGTCTGCGACGCCCGGCTGGGAACGATCGTAGTGCGGCGCTTCGCGCGGCTTTTCGAATCGACCTTGGAGTATTGCAAGGCTTTGCCGATCTCGATGCAGAAACCGCGGACTGCCGGCGGCCGAAGCGAGCGCCTGCGCATCGAGTTGTTCAGTTCCGTGAGCGATTATATGCGGGCCGGCGGCATTCCGGATTCAGCTGGCATGTATATCGGCGGTCGGGATGTGATCCTGGTGCCCTTGCAGAGTCTCGGCGTCGAGCGCAGCGGTAAGGGCTACACGCTTGACTATGACAAGGGCAATAAGACGTTGCCACACGAGATTACGCACCAGCTTACCGATTCCTGTTATTTTCGGCCGGGTTCGCTCGGCTGGTTCACCGAGGGCCTGGCAGAGTATGTCGGCATAACGCCGTATAACCCGGGTGGCGGAACCTTCAAGGTCAGGACGAACCGGCGGTCGCTGGTCGAATATGTCACGGCCTATGGTGAGGACAAAAAAGGCGGGCGCGCGCTCGGCGATGAAATTTCCATGCTGCCGCTGCGCGAATGGATGCTGATGTCATATGACCGGTTTTTAAGTGACGCGCAGCTCAACTACGGGGTCGGGGCACTGGTGACCTACTATTTCTTCCACCTCGACGGGGACGGCGATCGCGTCGCGATTACCAATTTTCTCAAGGCACTGCGCGAGGGCAAGCAGGGTGCAGAGGCCCTCGAGGCCCTGCGTAACGGCAGGACCTGGGACGAGTTGGCCGAGGACATCACCAGGGGCTGGCGATCCAAGGGGGTGAAGATCGAGTGGGAGGCTGATTCCGCCGAGTAGGGCGGGCATGTCATGAGTGTGCTGGGTCGGCATGCGGGTTCTGCGGGTCCGGCGGTGCTGGCCCTGCTGTTGCTGTGGTGCGTATGCCTTGGGGTCCCGGCACGGGCGCACGTCGTCGAGCAGTTGTACGCGGAGTTCTCAGTCTCCCCGCAGCGCGACCAGTGGCAGGCGGTGATTTATTTCGATGCCGGGTTCGCCCTGCCAGAGATGCGAGCGGACCAGGATGCGCCGCCACCGCGGGTGGCGTGGCTGCAGGCGCTGCCGCCCGCCGGGCACGCCCGTATCCGGGCGGGTGCCGAGGAATATCTGAGCGGGGCAGTCGAGGTGCGCTGGGGCGATCAGCCGTTGGACCAGGACATCGTGTTTCCCGATTTCGCATGCGATCCGCCCGACTTTCCCGCATCGCGGATCGATATCGCCACGATTCGCGTGCACCTATCGGGGCGGCTTCCTTCCGGTCCCGGTGAATTGCTGTGGGCGGTGTCCGACAGCGGGGCGCCGACCTTCGTTCTGGAGATCGCACCCGAGGAATTCATCAGCGTGGCTCCCGGGGCCTCGGAGGTCTGCTGGCGCCGACAGGGGGGGCTCAATGGTGGTCATGCTGCTCGTGGTCGCGGGCTGTTCCACACCGGCTTTGCTCACGTCCTTCCAGGCGGTATCGACCACGTGCTGTTCATCCTTGCGCTGTTCCTTTACCGGCGCGACCTGCGCAGCCTGCTGGCCCAGTCACTGGCCTTTACCGTGGCTCATTCGATGACCCTCGGGCTGGTGCTGGGCGGCGTGGTGCTGGCACCGACCTGGCCAGTGGAGATCCTGATCGCAGCTAGCATCGCCTTCGTGGCTATCGAGAACCTTCTGTCAGCGCACCCGCATGGGCCGGTTCCCATCGAGAGAAAGCCAATCGCGATGCCGTGGCGCCGGCTGAGTGTGGTGTTCGTCTTCGGCCTGTTGCACGGTATGGGTTTCGCGGCCGTCCTGCTCGATCGCCTCGCCGGCACCGGCTGGAGGGGAATCCTGCTGGCGAACCTCGGCATCGAGGCAGCCCAGCTCCTCATCCTGGTCACGGCATGGTTGTTGACGCTGC
This sequence comes from Verrucomicrobiales bacterium, assembly GCA_040263955.1. Taxonomy (GTDB): domain Bacteria; phylum Verrucomicrobiota; class Verrucomicrobiia; order Verrucomicrobiales; family DEV007; genus CALSSN01. Next base: position 36,375 of record JBDQJG010000001.1, on the reverse strand, counting down.
GGTGGTGGCGTAACAAAGCCTACGCAGCAGTGCGGGTCGGGCTTTCCGTGGTCATCGCTGCCACCGGCCTGTGGTGGGCACTCGAGAGGTTCGTCGGCTAGTCTTGTGGCACCGGTGCGATCGAGGACGCTGCGATCTTGCCCGTGGAGCTTTCCGATTCCAGGCTCTCAGCATGAAAAGCTGTTTCCTGCTTGCCGCATTGGTCGTGGGCCTTCTCGGCACCGGGATCTTCTGGCTCGTGAGCAGGAGCGGTGACATGGTGGCGGCGGTCGGCAAGGTGCTGGAAATGCCGGCCCACATTACGGTCGAGAACATCGAGCGGGTCCACGGCGAGCTCATCGACCGGGTCGAGGTCGCGGCAAACGAGTCGGATACCGTGTTCGGGATGCTCGCCGCCCTCGAGAAGCAGCAGTGGCCGGACGAACTGCTCGCCATTGAGGTTGAAAGCGTGGGAGGCGAGTCCGACAGTCTCGTCTTTCATTCCAAGACCAGTGGTCGCATTTCCAAAATCATCAACGGGATCGGGTATGGCACCCTGCGTTACAGGGGCGGGAACAAGATTGAGTTCGTGGCTATTCAGCCGGCGGGGAATTGGCCTTACCTCGAAGATATCACCATCCTCTTGAAGGATAGGCTGCCCCGAAACCCGGAGGCTGTGGACGCGTCCGAAGATGCACGCGACGGTGCGGGCGGGTAGGAGTTGAGGCAGGCGCGCGAGCGGTTGTCGCCAGCGGTGTCGGCCGCCTATGGGGTGACGTGTTCGACAATTGCATCGACAAAATCAGGGATCGTGCTCTGGGCGGGCTCGATGTCCACCTCGTAGCCGTTTTCGCGGATCTGCTCCGAGGTAATCGGGCCCATGCTGGCGATCAGGCAGTCATCGGGAATCGAGAGCCCGAGGTCGAGGAAGCACTCGACGGTGAGGGCACTGGTGAAGGTGATGATGTCGGCGCCTTCTTCCCGGAAACGCGCTTGCCCGCCGGTGGGGTCCTCGGTTTCCGGCACGGTGCGGTAGGCGATCGCCAGGTCGAGGATGGCGTTCTTTTCCTTCATGTAGTCGTCGATCACTTCGCGGGTCTGTTCACCCTTGATCCACAAGCATTTGAGGCTGTCGAGCGAGATACCCTCGCGGTCGAAGGCCCGGGTCAGACCCTCAGCGACGTAGTCTCCTTCCTCGGGCATGAGGTCGGCCGCCAGGTGGTAGCGGTTGACGGCTTTCTCGGTGCCTGGTCCCACCACGGCGATGCGGGTGTAGCCGATCGAGCGGGCATCGTCGTAGATCCGGAAGAAGGCATCGAAGAAGGCGTCGACGGCATTCGGGCTGGTGAAGATGAGCCAGTCGTAGGTGTGGGCCTCGTGGACGCAGTGAAAGAACTCCTCGCGGTCGGGTGTGGGGTCGATGCGGATGGTGGGTAACTCAATGACATCGGCGCCGAGGTCACCGAGCAGTTTGGACAACTCGCTGGCTTGTTTGCGGGTACGGGTGACCACGATGCGTTTGCCGAAGAGCGGGCGTTCTTCGAACCAGTTGATGGTGTCGTGGAACCTGACAACTTCCCCGATCACGCAGACGCAGGGAGCCTTGAGACCGGCTTTTTCGCAGGCTTCGGCAAGGGTTCCGACAGTCGCCACCAGGGTTTGCTGGCGTCCGGTGGTGGCCCAGCGAATCAGTGCGGCGGGTTCGTCAGCGGGCATGCCCTGAGCCACCAGCTCGGCGGTGATCTCGCGCAGACGCGAAACGCCCATGAGCATCACCTTGGTGCCGGGTGCTCTGGCGATCTGGCCGTAGTCGACCGTGGTATCCTGCTTGGTCGGGTCCTCGTGCCCGGTAAAGATTGTCAGTTGCGTGTTGCAGGCTCGGTGGGTTACCGGGATGCCGGCATAGGCGGGACCGGCAATGGTCGAGCTGATTCCGGGAACCAGTTCGAATGCGATGCCTGCCGCTCGCAGTTCTTCGGCTTCCTCGCCACCGCGGCCGAAGATGAGTGGGTCGCCTCCCTTGAGGCGTGCGACGATTTTTCCGTCACGGGCGCGGGCGACAATCAGGGCATTGATTTCCTCCTGACTCAGGGTGTGATCGCCGGCCTTTTTACCGACATAGATTTTCTCGGCACCCGACTTCGCCCAGGCGAGTAATTGAGGATTGCACAGATAATCGTAGACCAAGACATCGGCCATTTCGAGACACTCGCGACCGCGCAGTGTCAGTAGTCCAGGATCGCCGGGTCCGGCGCCGATCAGGTAGCAGATGCCTTTTTTTGTTGTGGAAAGTGAACTCATGGGAAAGAACGCTGAGCAGGTCGGAGGCAAGCTGCTGCGGATTGCTGCGTAGCCCGGTAGCTTGTCCTTCGGCCGGACAATTGGCGCCATCCGTATCGGGATCGTCGGAAAACACCCGCGCCAGCAGCGTGATCTGTTGGCTGTCTTCGTGGAGCGAAGAGCAAAGGCCGATCGGGGTCGTGCAGCCGGCACCCAGAGCGGCCAGAAAGGCGCGCTCGGCGGTGATCTGGTCGCCGGTTTCCGGGCAGTGGATTGCTTGCAGCAGGGCGGGAATTTCCTCGCCTGATCGCACGTGGACTTCGATGCCCACTGCTCCCTGGGAGGCAGCGGGCAGGAACTGCTCGGGGGGAAGAATCCAATATTCGAGGGCGGCGTTTTTACCGAGAATACCAAGTCGCTCGAGGCCAGCACGGGCCAGCAGGATGGCATCAAGGTTCTGCTGGTCATCGAGGAGCTTGCGAATACGAGTCGGCACGTTGCCGCGGATCTCGACCGGCTGGAGATCCGGGCGGAAATGCAACAGTTGCCGAATGCGTCGGACGCTGCTCGTGCCGATGCGCGCCTGGTCGGGAAGTTGCTCGATGCCTCCGGAATGACGACTGATGAGGACATCCTCGATGGCGGCGCGAGGCAGGACACAGGGAATCGAGAATCCTTCAGGGAGATCGGTGGGAACGTCTTTGAGGGAGTGAACGGCGATATCGATGTCTCCTGCGGCGAGGGCTTCTTCCAGTTCCTTGGTGAAGATTCCCTTATCGACGATGGCCTCTCCCTTCGCACCGAATTCCGAGAAGCGCAGGTCCGTGCGCTTGTCGCCGACGGTTTTCACAATCACCCGCTCGAGTTCCAGCTCCGGGTAGGCTGCTGCCAGGGCGCACTCCACCATCTCCGCCTGGGCGAGAGCGAGGGCGCTGCCGCGCGTGCCTATTTTCAAAATTCTCGAAGCCATGATTGGAACTGTTGTGAGTGCGCAGACTAGCTGAGTCTTCGGAAGAAGTCGCGGGCCTCTTCCTCGATTACCTGTTCGCAGATGGCGATCTGCCTCTCTCGGAGTTTGCGTGCCCGTGAGGCGGTGCTTTGCAGGGCGTCAATATCGTAGAGGTAGACGTTGTCGAGTGTCTCGATAGCAGGGTCGATGTCCCTGGGAACTGCGAGGTCGATGAGAAAGAGCGGATTGCCTTTTCTTCGGGCCATCGCTGCACGGATCGCTTCCGGGGTGACAACGTATTGCGCGGCGGATGTCGATGACAGGACGATATCGATTGAGTTCAGGCAGTTCGACCAGTCGTTGAAGGCGAGGGCACGGCCGCCCATCGCGCTGGCCAGTTCGAGGGCTTTCTCGATCGAGCGGTTGGCGACGGTGATATCCTGGACTCCCCGTGAAGCGAGGCTCTTGGTGGTGGTGCGGCTGATCTCACCAGCGCCGAGGATCAGGACGCGGCAGGCATCCAGATTGCCGAAGATTTTCTCTGCCAGGTCGACTGCGACCGAGCCGACCGAAGTCGCACCACGCTGGATATCGGTTTCCGAGCGAACGCGCTTGCCAACGCGGAAAGCGCTCTGGAAGAGGCGATTGAGGGCCCCACGGGTGGCGCCCTGTCGTTGAGCGAGATGATATGCCCGCTTGAGCTGACCGAAGATTTCGGTTTCACCCAGGACCATGGAATCGAGCCCCGAGGCGACTCGGAAGAGGTGTCGGGCCGCGTTGATTCCCTCGTGGGTGTAGAGGGGAATTTCGGTGTGGGTGCTGCCTTGGGCGGAGACATTCTCTCGGACGAAACCGGCAATTTTCTCGGTGCAGTTGCCCACCGTGGGAGTGGTGTCCGCGGACGCATAGAATTCCACCCGATTGCAGGTGGAAACGACAACGCATTCTTCCAGTTGCGATGATTCTCTGATGCGCTCGAGAACGTCCGCTACCGAATGCTCCGGTACGGCGAAGCGCTCCCGCAGGTCGACGGGGGCGAGTTGGTGATTGATGCCTACGCAGACCAGAGACATGACGATTAACTCCGGCCGAGCAGGCCGAGGGTAATGATGGGAAGAGCAAACAGCCAGAGCGAGGCGCGTGCGAGGTCCCTGGGAGACATCCGCCTGCAGCGATCGACAAGCAGCAGGGCTCCGTATGCCAACCAGACTGAAGAGGCCAGCAGGATCTTGCTCCAGCCGGGGAAGGTGTGTAGCAGAAATGCGGTCGCAATACCGATTGAGAGCAGGGCAAAGCCGGTGACGATGAGTCGTTTGAGTGCTTTGGCGAGATAGTTGACCGATGGCAGGTTGTAGAAAAGCTGCGTGAGCTTGCGGGATTTGAGCAGTTTGTGCTGCACCAGGAACATCGTTGCCGCTACCGTGGCGAGGGTGAATGCTCCGTAGGAGATGATGGATACCGAGGCGTGGGCTTCAAGCCACGGGTCGACAGGATTTAGCGGGGGTGTGGGGATCTTTGTTACCGCGCCGCCGGCGAGTCCGATGAGGGTGAATCCGGCGACCAGCGGGGCGGTGAACACTCCGAGCAGCGAGAGGTGAAAGGCCTGGCCGACCATGAAATAGAGCAGAACCGTACTCCAACTCAGGAAAATGAGGATCTCCGGCAGTGTGGTGATCGGGCAGCGGCCGCGCATTTCTCCCTGGTAATGCAGGTAAAGTGTCTGCAGCACGAAGCCCGTGGCCATAAGAAGCAGGGTCGGAGTCCGGGCATGGCGGTTGCCACGAGTGAGCTCGACAATCGCCAGGGCAGTTGCTGCAAGGAAGCAGAGAACTGCGCCGCACAGGAAGGTCGAGGCCAGGTTTGCCGAGATTGCCATCTTTTCTATTACCTTGAGATTCGCCGGATGCGCGCGGGCAACCGAGGTGCTAGCCTCCTTGCAACGCGAGGTGATCCAATGAGCAGAACAGCCATAGAGAAACTCTCAGGTGCGATTCGGGATGTTCCCGACTTTCCGAAGCCGGGGATTGTATTCAAGGACATTACGCCGCTTCTTGGCGATCCGGAACTTTTTTCGTTGATCGGTGATGTGCTTGCCGATCCTTTCCGCAGTTCCGGGGTCGACAAGGTGGTGGGTATCGACGCCAGAGGATTCATCTTCGCCTCGCAGGTCGCCGAGCGCTTGAAAGCTGGTTTTGTGCCGGTGCGGAAAATGGGAAAATTGCCCTTCAGGACCATGCGCCGCTCGTATGCGCTCGAGTATGGCGAGGACCATGTCGAGATCCATGTCGATGCGGTCAAGCCAGGGCAGAACGTATTGATTGTCGATGATCTGCTGGCTACTGGCGGCACGGCAAGCGCGGCGCGGGGACTGGTCGAGGAAGTTGGCGGCAGGGTGGTGGGCATTTCTTTTCTGATCGAGCTGGCTTGTCTTGGTGGTAGGAAAATGCTGGGAGAGGGCGCGCCGGTCGAGTCAGTTATCGTCTTTTGAAAAACCGCGAGCGGCACAGGGCAGGTGAACGACGTCAAGACGAAGCAAGCGAAGGTGGCAGCTCATGCCGATGAGGTGATCTCGCTTGACGGGCTGGAGGGCAAGACACGACCTCAGCAACTTGCGATCTTCAAGCGTTTCCTGAAGATCGAAAATCATCGTATCAAGCTCGCTCACAGAGCGGGACTGGACGGCTTTCAGGTGGCCGGCAACCGCTCGGATCTTCTCGACATCGTTCTGGGCAAGGTATTCGATGAGGCTTTTCAGCAATTTGCCGGCGAGGTGGATGCGGAAGATGGTGAGCAGTTTCCGATCGCTCTGGTTGCCGTGGGAGGGTATGGCCGGGGACTGCTGAATCCGGGCAGTGACATCGATCTGCTGTTTCTCTCGAAGACGGCGACGACTTCCCTGTCCAAGGCCACCAATGAGGCGGTCGAGAGAGTGCTCTACCTGTTGTGGGATATCGGTTTCGAGGTCGGTCACTCGGTACGCTCGATTCGCGAGTCGCTGTCGCAGGCGAAAAAAGATTTCCAGGTATTTACCGCGATGATCGAGTCGCGCTTCATCGCCGGAAACAGGAAACTTTTCCACCAGCTGGAGGACGCCTTTTATCGCAGGTGTGTCGTGCCGCTGGGCGAAGATTATCTGCAGGACCGGTTGGAGGACCGCAGGAGCCAGCATGCGAAAGCGCAGACGATTTATCTCCAGGAACCCAACGTCAAGGAGGGGCAAGGTGGCTTGCGCGATTACCACAACAGCGTCTGGTTGACATACGTCAAGCTGCGTTCCATCGATCTCGGTACGCTTGTCAAGCAGGGGCTGCTCAGTGACAATGCCCTGCAGGAAATGGAAAAAGCCTATCATTTCCTGCTCACCGTGCGCAACCACCTGCACTATGCGGAGAAGCATGCAACTGATGTGCTGACCCTGCGATTACAGGGCGTGGTCGCCACCGCGATGGGTTACCCGCAGCCCACGATCCTGCGCCGCTGCGAGTCCTTCATGAGGGACTACTACCAGCACACTACGAACCTGTTCATGCGCAGCAATGAAGTGCTCGATCGCTTCAAGCTGGAGAGCAGGAGCAATGCCTGGGGAATGCACCGGCTTGGTGCGTTGACGCTTGCCTGGCGAGGGCGGGAGGAATTCGATGGCTTTTACGCCGAGAACAATCGGGCATATGCATCCAGCCCGGATATTTTCGATGAGGATCCCGGCCGCCTGATGCGGCTTTTTCGCCATACCCAGATTCGAGGCTTGAGGATGAGCCCGGAACTGATCGACCTGGTGCAGGCCAGTTTCGCGATGGTGAATAAGACGTACCGCTACAACCGTGCCAACAGGGAGACTTTCGAGGCGATTCTGTCGAGCAAGGGCAGCGTGGCTTGGAGTCTTCGGCAGATGCACCGGGTGGGGTTTCTGGGGCGGTTCATGCCCGAGTTCGGAGCCTTGACCTGTCTCGTGCAGCACGAGTTTTTCCACCGCTACACCGCTGATGAGCACACCTTGAAAACGATCGAGGTGCTCGACGGCTTGGTAGGTGAGGATGACCGCTCGGTGGCCATCTACCAAGACATATTTCATCACCTTGAGGATCCCTTCACCCTCTACCTCTCCCTGATCATGCATGACACCGGGAGGGCGGCCAATGCACGTCACCACGAGGATGCCAGCGCCCTCCTTGCCGCCAAGGTCTGCAACCGGTTTCGGGTGCACCCTTCGAGGCGGTCGATGATCCTGTTCCTGGTCGATCATCACCTGACCTTCTACCGGACCGCAACGACACGAAATATCGAGGACTCCGAGGTGGTGGCCGAATTCGGCAGGATCTGCGGGTCCAAGGAGCGCCTCGACCTGCTGTTGCTTTTTACCTACGTCGATTCGAGAGGAACCAGCGAGGAGGGTTGGACGGGTTGGAAGGAGTCGCTGATCCTGCAGTTGCACCGCACGACGCGAGATTACCTGAGGGACAGCGAGAGCTTCGCGCGGGGCTTGTCGGAGGCCAAGAGCGAGCTGCGGGAGAAGGTGGAAGCAAAAATGGCGGAGAATTATGGGGCGGAAATTGAGGCGCATTTTTTCGGCATGCCACCGCGCTATTTCAATTTCCGCTCGTCCAAGACCGTGGTGTCTCATATCAGGCTGTTCCGAAAGTTCTTCGAGAGCCTCTCGCGGGAGATCGAGGATTGCCTCGATGTGCTGCAGCCGGTATTCGAATGGCAGCCGGAGCCGGATAAGGGGTGGACGGAACTGCGGGTGGCGAGCTGGAACCAGAGTTTTCTGCTGGCCAGGGTGTCGGGTGCGCTGGCGGCGAACGGCATCAATATCATCGCTGCCGATCTGTTCCGCAGAAAGGATGATGTCGTGCTCGACCTGTTCAGGGTCTGTCGTGCAGATTACACCCCGGTGGAAAATACCTCCACAATGGCAGCGGTTGAGAAAACCTTCAGCGAGTCGATCAAGGTGAAGAAGTTTTCCTTTCAGCCCCTGATCAAAAAAGCGGTCGCTTCGGCGCGCGCCGCGGTGCACGAGGAACTGCATATTCCGACGAGGGTCGTCGTTCGCAATGATCCCAACGGGCGTCACACACTCATCGAGATTCAGGCTGCTGACCGGATCGGTCTGTTGCACGACATTTTTTCCGCCATCGCGGGTTTCCGTTGCGAGGTCTGCCATGCCCGCATCAACACCGAGCGTGGCGCGGCGGTAGATACGATCTATATCTGGGACGCATCGGGCAAGCCGCTGGATGATCGCAAACAGATGAAGGACCTCGAGGAAACCATCCAGACGCTGGTGACCTGACCGGTGCCTGCTGGGGCAGGTATTGTGATCGCGGCTGTCTACCCCGGAGCGGAATCAGGGTTTGCGCCAACAGGTTCCCAGTGAGACTCCCAGTTGGAATTTGCGATCGTGTTCCCGGATAACGAATGGTAGATCGACGGTTCGGACCAGTTTCATGCGTGGCGTGAGGTGGGCCTCGAGGTAGTCGAGCAAAGCGAGGTCGGGCCAGTTGGCGCGTGGGGTGAATTCTTCGAGCCACGAGCCAGGTGTGGCGAGTGCGAGTTGGCCGCCAGGTGCGACCAGGTCGGGGAGTTGCTCGAGCAGTCGGTCGGGATTCGGCACGCGGCACAGCAGGTTGGAGGCGTGCACGATGTCGTAACTACCTGATTCCGCGAGCGCATCGCAGACGCGGAATTCGATGTGCCCGGGATCGACCCCGGCGGGAAGGCGGGCGTGGTGCTCGGTGACTCGACCGCCATCATGTGTCAGTCGGTAGCTGAGCTGCTCACCCGCGGCGATCCTGCGGGCGGCGTCGATGAATGCCGCGGAGAGGTCCGATCCGATGACCGAGTCCGCGTGCCTTGAGAGCTCCAGAGTGCTTCGGCCCACCGAGCAACCGAGGTCGAGGGCGCGCCGTGGCCGGGAATCATCAGGATCGATCAGCCGTGCCACTGTCTGCGCGGCAAAATTGAATGCCGCGTGTTCGGTAATGAAAGGCGCTGCCTTGTCATGGGTGCCGCCACCATAGTGAAAATGCAGGTATTGCGCGACCGAATCGGCTGTCTCGTAGATGTTCATGGCAAGCGACCCAGCGTCTCTGTCAGGATCGCAGCGCATCGAGGAGGTAGTCGCAGGGGCGGAAGTGCCGGATCAGGATCTCCTGCTGGTCACCGCGTTTCATGCGCACTTCCCGGATGTCGAAATTCGGTGTTTTGTGGGGTGCGAAGAGAATATCGTCGTGGGTGGCATTCTCGTGTCGCTTGAACATCGAGGGCACGATGTGGCCGCCGAGGTGGTCATCGCGCCCGGTGGCGAGATGGCAGGTCCCCAGCACCTTCTCATCTTGGATGTCGGAATAGGAAACCGGCAGCACCTGGGTGCCGAAACCCAGTTCCCCGAGAACCCCGGTCATCGGGTCGTCGGCGAGGCTCTGGTTGTGCTCGTCGATGGTCTGCTGGTCTCCGGCAATGAGTTGCGATCGGGTGATCCTGCCGTCCCGTACCGTGAGCCGGCCGAGGGTGCCGTCCTCGTATTTGAGCGGAAATTCACCCTCTGCGGAGCATGGTACGAAGTAGACTTCCCCGGCAGGCAGATTGGCGATGTCCGGAGCGTCACCACGGCAGAGTCCGTGTGATTTCTGTGCTTCCTGACCGTCGAGTTCGAGCGTAGCCTGCAGGATGGAACCATCTTCGAGGGCGAAGTCGATCTCGATCGAATCGGCGCCGGTCAGTGCCAGGCGAAGCTTTTCGGCATCGGCGCTGACCTGCTCGTAGTCGACGGCCAGACCGGTGCTCAGAATGGTGGGATTGACACCGTGCATGGTGGCACCGCGAAAGCCGAAAGTTTTCGCATGAGCGGTGAGCGGAGCGGTGGCCGAGAAGGTGGAGATACACAGGATGATGTCGTAGCGGGGGTAGATGTCGCGCTCCAGACTCAGTTCGTTGCCGTTCATGTCCCAGGCGATGTCGGGCAGATCGAGATTGCTGCCGTGCGTCATGGGGTAGGCGAACATCTCGCCACCGGTCAAGCCCAGGCGTTGCATGACGCCGGCGTGGAGGGGTTGGTAGAAGTCATTGAACGCATGACGCTGGATGGCGTAGTCGGGATTGTCGAGGAAAGCATGTTCGCGAGCCTCATCGGGGCCGTTTTCGAGATCGATAAGAATGCAGATACGCTTTCCTTCAGTTGGCAGGAACACGGTGCGCAGCAGGCGCGCGAGATCGAAATCCGGAAAATGTCTTTTGGCAGGATCGAGTTCGATCGGCAGTGTGTCGGAGGGCGTTTCGCTGGTCGTGGAGTCCGAGGGTGTCATGAGTTGATTCGGCGGGGTATTTTTCGTTTTATGTCCTGACTGTATACAGCATTATGGAATACGTCCCATCGGTCAATCCGGTGACGTTTTTATCTTTTTGTCCATTGCCGTGGAATCCTCCTGCCGTCATGTCTGTATCACTGGGGCTTCCCGTGGGCTTGGTCTGGCAATGGTGCGGCGGTTTTTGCGCGACGGTTGGAGGGTAAGCGCTTGCGCCCGTTCTTCGCCGGAGCCGAGTATTTCTGCAGGGGCCGGTTGCAGCGAAAACCGGATCTTTTTTTCGAATTGTGACGTGGCTGATCCCGAGGCTGTGGAGGGTTTCGTAAGCGCTGCGGTAAAGAAGTTCGGCGCCCCGGATCTGTTGATCAATAACGCGGCGATCATCAACCGGTGCGCGCCCCTGTGGGAACAGTCTGATGAGGAGATTTCTCAAATTCTGGATGTCAATGTGCGGGGTATGATATCCGTGATTCGTTGTTTTCTCCCGGTTATGGCAGGGCGAGGCAGCGGGATCATTGTCAATTTCAGCTCGGGGTGGGGACGCTCGACCTCTCCGGAGGTGGCGCCTTATTGTGCCACCAAGTATGCCGTTGAGGGGCTCTCCGCAGCCCTCGCGCAGGAGCTACCTGCCGGAATGGCTGCTGTCGCTCTGAATCCGGGAATCATTGATACGGCGATGTTGCGCGAGTGTCTCGGTGCGGGTGCAGGCGCTTACGAGGATGCTGAAACCTGGGCCGGGCGTGCTGTTCCGTTTCTTGCCGCGCTGGATGTTTGTTGTAATGGTAAGGCTTTGACTGTGGATTGATTGTGCCGAGCACAGCATGGCTTTGGTTGTTTGTTTTCTCACTCCATCAACATTTCTGAACCGTGGCCCTCACCATCGCTCACCCGACCATTGTTCCCGGTTTTCACCGGCTTTTTCGCAGTGGTGTGGTTGACCTGCCTGCTCTGCTGGTTGGTTCGCTGGCTCCCGACATTGGCGAGTGGACCAATCGCGCTGCGTTGGCTGACCGCGCGCATTCGTGGTCGGGTATCGTGACGACGGTTCTCCCGATCGGCCTTGTCATGCTGTTTTTCTATCACCTGCTCAGAAGACCGATTTTTTTCGCGTTGCCCAATCCGCACCGGCAGTTTGTCGGGGAAAGTCTCGCGCTCAATCGTCTTGCCCTGAATCCTGGGGGTGTCGCATCGATGGTGGCGGGCATCCTGTTAGGCAGCTTCTGTCACCTGCTGTGGGATGCGTTCACCCAGGTGGATGGACACTTCGTGCAGTCGATTTCCGCATTGCGCGCCGCGTTGCCGTTGCCGCACTGGTGTCCGGTTCGGGGGAACATTCCATTGTTCGTAGTGCTCAATCTTCTGACCAGTGCTCTGGGGTTCGCCGTCATTCTCTATATCTACTGGGGGTGGTGTCATACGCGGCGCACGCATCTGCCGCATCCCTACGCTGCTCGCGAGTATGATCTCTGGCGTTGGTATTTCTGGGCTGTCGCTATCCTTGTCTCGGCTGCCAACGGATTGCCCGGTGCCTTGCCGCTCCTGTCCCGGGAGCCGGATCTCTATCGCCTGAGCCTGTTCAGCAATCATTGGGGCACATCATTCGCGGTCGCTTTCATCACCTTCGTATCCGCCGGTTCAGTGGTCATCTATCTCGTCTGGGGTTATCGCAGCCAGAAGACGCAAAGCGAGGGCGAGCAATGATGCGTGGCAGGAAATTACCTCAAATTGTTTCAGTTGCCTGCGGGAGCGTGAAGATCATCGTGAAAGTTTGAATAGCATTCGATCCTTGTGCGTCCAAAAGAGTCCAGATGCAGGCTCTCTGTACCCAGTTCTGTTTCATGACCATTCCCATTTCTTCGTCGCAGACGAGTTCCCATGAGCACACCGATGCGGAGCTTGTAGACCTGGCGGCCAACGGGGACACTCAGGCCTTTGATCAGTTGGTCACGCGCTACCGGGGAAAGGTGTATGCCCTGGCCGTAAACATGGTGCGCAGTGAGGCGGATGCCTGGGACCTTGCGCAGGAGGCCTTCATCAAGGCGTGGAAGGCGTTGCCCAGGTTCAAGCGGGAGGCTGGTTTCTACACCTGGCTCTATCGGATCACCCATAATGTCTGCTATGACTGGATGCGCAGACAACGCCTGCGAGAAGGGGAGGAATTCGATGATATGCTACACGCCGACCAGATTGCAGCCCATGCCCCGACTGCGCCGCGCGGTCTGCAGCGCCCGGACCAAGCCGCGACCTATCGTGAACTGGGCGCGGAGATAACCGCCGCCATCGATCAGCTTTCACAGGATCATCGCATCGCAATTCTTTTGCGCGAGGTCGAGGGCCTCAGCTATGAGGAAATCGCCGAGATCACCGACAGTTCCATTGGAACCGTGATGTCCCGCCTGTTTTATGCCCGCAAAAAACTCCAGTCCACGCTGAAAAAAACCTATGAATCCATCCGATAAAGAAGCCCTTCTGCACCGATATATCGACGGTGAACTCGATGCCGCCCAGAGCGACGCGTTCGAGCGTCTGCTGGAGACTGATCCAGACTTGCTTCGGGAAGTCGAATCACTGCGAGTCCTGGCCGAAGCAGTGCGAGAGCAGTTCCCCGCCGAGCAGGAGCCGCCTTCCCCAGACTTTTTCAATGCCCACATCCTCAGGCAGATCGAGCATGGTGAAACCGGGCAGGCGCGGGGGCGTGGTCAGGCTGCCGGGCAGGCGGCTCGTCGTTCGGTCTTCGGCCGGTTTTCCCTGCCGTTCGTGCCATGGGCCATCGCCACCGCATCGCTTCTGGCGGCACTGTTTCTGGGTCTTCATGATCGTGGCTCTGTCGGCTCGGAGGGATCGGTGGCTCTGTCGGCGGCGCCGGGTCACAGCAGTGTGCAGACGACCTACACTCCGGTGGATGGAGTTCGGGCCGATACGTTCTTTTCCCGTGATGCGGGAGCGACGGTGATTCGGCTGGTTGGGTTGGAGGAAATTCCCTCCGACAGGGAAATTGCAGGTCACGCGGCAGTCGATCATCGTCCGGCTGAGGTCGGTGATCCGATCGAACTGCGCGATGGTGCCGGGCGTCTTCTGTTGACGATGGGCACCGGGGCAGATGGAAAATATCCGGATTTTTTCCAGTCCTTGAACTGATGGATTCAAGTTTCTTCATCATGCGCCTTCAATTTTTCGCAGTTTTGCGATCGGCTTCGTTGTTGTCGGCGGTCGTCCTGTTTCCGATTACCCTTTGTGCTGCGCAACCCGCCGAGACAGATGCCGAAGTCTGGGGAGGCCTGGTCTACGCGTTCGAAGCTGGTGATGACACGGAGGCAGGTAGTGGCGAAGCGGCGGTCATCTCGTTGGGTCGCGAGGCGGAAGATGATTTGCGAATGCGCTTGAGCAAGGTCTTCACAGGAAAGGCTTTTCACGTTCTGGGTGAGCATGACCAGGGTGTATTCAAGCAGTATGAATCGTGGCTTGTTCCCTCGCGTGAGCTGTTCATCAAGCTCGATTCCAAGGGGCCGGCCGCGGGAGGTGGAGTCCTTCTTGGTCTGCAGCTGTGGCGGAACAAGGATGTGATTATGAAGACCGATGTGGTGCTGGTTCCCGGATCACCCCTGTTTATCGAGGGGCCCCGCTGGAGGCAGGGGAATCTTGTTTTCGTGGTGTTGCTCAAGTAGCTGGCCTGATTGAATGCAAGGCGAGGGGGGCGCTGGCGGTTAGCGCGGGTGGCGCGTGCCGGACCGGTAGCGACAGGAGGGTGCCGTTTGGTATTTGTCAGCGGTTGCGCGTGGGTGCATGGTTGGTGGTGAGCGATCAGGTCGAAATCGGCGCAGCAGCCGCAGAAATCCTCGAGACGTTGCTCGGTTATCTTGGTTTCGTGGTGAAAATCGAGCGCGAGACACAGGAAGAACTGATTCATCTGCAGATTTTTTCAGGCGAGAATCAACTCCTTATCGGCAAGCGAGGAGAGCGGCTCGATGATATCCAGTACCTGGTCAATCGTCTCCTGCATGCGCGCTTCGGCGATGTGGGGAGGGTGCGCGTCGATGCCGGGCACTACCGGTTGATGCAGGAGGAGCGGTTTCTCGGGCAGATCGGCGAGCTTGCTGAGAAAGTCCGCTATTCGGGAAAAGCCCAGGCCACCCGGCCGCTCAATGCGTATTTTCGCCGGTTGGTTCACGAGGCATTGCGCGAGGATCCGGGCGTTACGACGGAGAGCGAGAATTCGCGCAAGCCGCTCAAAAGGGTGACCTTGCGCCGGCGCTAGAGTGCTTGTTCTGGCGCGGGCACATCGCGCAAGGCACGGATTGTCTCTGCTGTGGTTGCGTCGCCAGCTGAAAGTGGAGCCGATTCTGGACACTTGATTCCGGGCGGAATCTGCCTAGCCTCCGGTGCCATGCCTGAGTCACCGACCAAACTCTTGAAGCAAGCCCTGCGGTATTGCCAAGAGAACGACTTGCCGACGATTTATCAATACGTGAAGTCGAAGGACGCCCACCCGATCATCCAGTTTGTGAAGTATGGCATATGCGGTGGGATGGCCACTTTCGTGACACTCGGCACGTGGCTGATTCTCTCCCGCTGGGTGAATCCCGCGCTCGACGGAATGATCGTGGATGGCCAGCCGATTTCCGATCAGATGCGCTTTCGCAATTCGACAATCAACAACGCTATTGCCTTTGTGCCCGGTAATCTGGCCGCATACCTGTCGAATGCGGTCTGGGTATTCCACGGAGGACGTCACTCACGGCTCAGAGAGTTCGTCTATTTCACCGCTGTCTCGGGGATCAGCTTCGGGGCAGGGCTGATCGGTGGTCCGCTGCTTATCAAGTGGTTCGGAATTGCTACCTGGCTGTCGCAACTCAGCCTGATCATCACTTCGGTTCTGGTGAACTACGTGTGCAGGAAATTTATCGTCTTCAAGGGATAGCCTTGGAAGATTCTGGTGTTCATCCGTTGACGGCATTGACGAGTCTGCGGACGCGCTCGGGGTCAACCGGTGCCGCGATCACGCCATCTTTCTTGGCGGCGGTTCCGATGATCAAGCCGTCGGCAAGGCGCAGCAACTGCGGAATGGAATCGACATCGGCGCCGCTGCCGATCAGCAGCACGGTCTCGGGAACGGTTTCGCGCACCTGTGTGAGTAGATCGTGATCGACCGGAGACCCGGTTCCAGCACCTGAGAGAATGAGAGCATCGGCGCCACCCCTTGCAAGGGTGTCACGGGCCGCGTCACGGATGTCACCGCCGGCGAGCGGCATGGCATGCTTAACGTGAACATCGGCCCAGATCTGGACGGTCTCGGCGAGCCCGAGGCGTTGCCTCTCGCGGAGCAGAATGTGGGCCGCACCCTCGATAATGCCCTGGTCGGTGACTGCGGCACCGGTAAGGACATTGACGCGCAGGAAGCTGCCCGAGCAGCTTGCCGCCAGCCCAAGTGCCGAGCGTGCATCATTGCGCAGGACATTGAAGCCGATGGGCAGATCGCCACACAGGGAACCGATCGCGCAGGTAACACGCGCCATCGCGGCAACGACTTCGGCGTCGACCCGACCCGGTGTGAAGGGCGTGTCGCAGAAATTTTCCAGCAGCAGGGCATTCGCACCACCATCGATCCAGGCTTCGGCGTCTTTGCAGGCAGCGTCGATGACGCGACTCATATCGCCACCCCAGCGGGGTGAGCCGGGGAGAGGGTGCAGGTGCAAGACACCCGTGATGCGAGGGACGTGTTCGCGGCTCAGAGGCATGGCACGAGCATAGCGTGGCTCGCGCGCTGCGGGCAAGCGGTGATCGTCGTGTGCAGAGAGTTTACTGCGGGGCTTCGTCCGCTGGTGCTTCTGCAGAGCTCCCGGGCTCTTGTGGCTGCCCGTTTTGCGGCTTTTCTAGCTCTGCCGAAGACTGCTCGAGTGCACCATTTGAGGAAGATCCCCGCGATGGTTCCTCGATAGGTTCCTTCGCAGGCGCTTGGACTGGCGCTTCGTTTTTGGGCTCCGTCTGAGGGTCCTGCGTTGAAGGGTGCTTCGGATCTATGCCATGTGGCTCGTCGGCTGTGGGGAGTTGCGGTTGTTCATCGGCCTGCGGTTGGTCCGGTGACTGCGTGGCTGTGCCTGCAGGTGGCGCGCTTTCGGGCTGCGGCGTGGGTCGCTGGTCAGAGGCCACGGCGGGGTCGAGCGCGACGGCCTGCTCAGGATGTGGCTGAAGGGCCGGTGCGGGATCGGGACTCTCTTGCGTTTCGGTTGCTTCACTTTCGGTGACGGCAACGAGCAGTTCGGCTTTCTTCTTGATCAGCGATGTGAGGGTGTATTCGGAGACCCGGTAGATGTTACCTGCAAGTTGCTGCTCAGTAGAGAGCTTGGTTTTGAGGGCCTCGAGTTCCGCGGCAAAGGCTTCGTCCGCGGCTTTTTTGACTTCCTCGCTTTCGTCCTCTGCCGGTTCACGTGTTTCCTTGAAACTTCCGGCGACAGCGACCTTCAGGAAATAACCAAGCGTTCTTGGTGCCTGTTCATCGTTCTCCGGTTTGGCGACTTCCGGTAGAATGTCGAGGTCGTATGTGAAGCCATCGAAAGTCTTCAGCGTGGCGCGGCAACCACCCTGTGCGAAATCGATCGAGGTTGCCTCGTCCTTATTGAGGACGTCCTCGAAGCCGGGGGAGCCGAGAAGATATTTGAAGGCACTGAGCTTGGATGCGTCCGTCTGCATATCCGGGCCGGGATCATCGATAAGGAAGTCACTATTCTCATCGGTCCGTCGAGCCGACCATGAGTCTTCCTCGACCGGCGCGGTGAAGCTGATGGAGCGCAGACCGTCGACAGCGAAGAAGTCCTGGCTCAGCCAGTCTCTCGGCTCGGTCGAGGCATTACTGAATTGTTCGTCGACTATCCAGGCCATGCCGGTATCGGAGTTCGCCTTCACGATTTTGCCCTGGCCAAAGGAGTCGTTGGCAGAACCGGGAGACTTGCCAATGAGCAGCGATGCCAGGGAGGTCGTTCCGGGGCCGCCATGCAGGTCAATGCGTTTGGCGGCGGTTTCCGGTGTGGTTTCACCACCCTGCGGGTCGAGTAGAGCGACACGTCCGAGGGCCGAATCGGGAACAGGCATACCCTGCGTGATCTTGAGCCTGCCGAGAGTCTGGACCAGGTCGCTCAGCTTGCCGAAATCGACGCCGTAGCCATCTCTTTCAGTCAGGGACCAACCCGCTTCGGTCTTCGCCATGTGCACGCTGCCCTCGAAATCGGTAATGGTTACCGCGGTCACCGCGTTGACGTCGAGATCAGGGAATACCAGATCCCGGTAGATTGTGGAAGATCCGCGATCGCCGGTCTGGCTCTCTTTGCGGGTTCTCAGTACGAGAGCCGCGGCGCCGAGTGCGCCGAGGAGAATGAGCAGGGTGAGAAGCTGTTTGGTCTTCATCGGTCTGGATTAAGCAACGGGTGATCGGTTGATGTCCTGCGTTTACCGGGCGGAATTGCGGATTTTACGATACACGGCAAGGGCGATGCCGACCCACGCTACGATGATCGGGACAACCAGCACGTTGGTCAGGGTGATGCGCGCCTCGAGCTTATCGATATCCTTGTTGAGGTCTTTGCGAACCTGTCGAAGTCGCCGCGAGGTCTCGATTCGCGTCTCTTCGAGTTTTTCGATTTCGACCTGCTGCTCGGCGGAGAGAATGGTCTGCTGAGATGGATCTTTCTGTCTCTGCAATTCGTTGAGGCGGCGTTGAGCCATCTGGAATTCGCTTTCGAGCTTGGTGATTTCCGCCGAGTAGGCGGCCTCTGCCCGCGCCATCATCGCATTGATCCGGGTGAAGGGGCGGCGCGGACTGGAGCGTGAGCGGACCCGGATCAGTTCCGGATCACCGGCAAGCTGCTCGCTGACATTGAGCACGAGGCTCAGATTGTCATTGATTGGCTGGGCAATTCGCATGCCCATGAACGATTGTTCCTGCACACAGAACTGATCGTAGGCCCAGTCGGTGTCTCCAACGAGGATCACGGTCGATTCTGCGCGGCACTCGGAGAGGTGATCGTCGTCGGCCTGATCGGCCTGATCGGCCTGCTCTTCATCAGCCTCTGCCGGCAGTGTTTTCAGTGGGTTGGCATTGAAAGCCGAGGTGAATTTGCCACGCAGGCGCAGGGCCAGCGGATGTTCGATGCCTGAGGGAGCGAAGCTGCCGAGGATCTTCTGGTCGTCATTTTCGGCGTCGAAGCGGTTGACCAGCTGGGAATTGGCCGAGCTTTTCATCAGCACATCCATATCGAGGTTGTCGGCCGGCTTCCCGGAGAACGCGCCGGCAAAAACCAGCAGTACGTCGCTGAGGCGGCTGGTGAGCAGGTCCTCGCGGCTGAGAGCGTCTTCGGTCAGCGATAGAATGCCGGCAGCCCGGCGGCCTCCCTGCAGCTGGGTGCGGTAGTTCATATCGGCGAGCACCTGGTCGGAGTCGAATGAGAGGCCCCAGTGGGAAAGAAGTTTCGGCAGGTTGGAAGATTGGCCGACCGGTGGAGTGGCCTGCTGACCGAGCATCGGGTTGGGCGGAGGCGAAGCGAAGCGTGCGGTGATGCTGTGCGGGTCGAGGAAAATGAAAGCCTTGCCCCCGCGCATGAGGAACTGGTCGATGCGGTATTGCAGGAGTTCTCCCGCCTCGTGTGGATGAATGACGAACAGGATATTGATTTCCTCGTCGATGGGAGCGTCGGAAGTGTAAGGCACGGTGCGCACCTCGAAATCACGGGAGAGTTCGCTGTGGAATACCCACGGTTGCTGCTGCGGTTGCCCCCCCATCAACTGGGGTGGAAGTTGCATCGCGGGGCCGGCCACGGGCAGGGGCGAGAGAATTCCGACAACTGGCCGGGCTCGCGCGGTTACCTGCGAGATGGCCCGCGCAACGTCATACTCGAGGAGCGTTTCCCGTGAGGGGTCGAGGAACGCCAGGGTTTCCCGGCGGTCGAGGCACTGGAGGGCAATGCCGAAATAAAGCTGATCAGTCAGGTTGAGCGATTGCGGGCGGACCTGGTCGAGCACAGCCGAGTCTTCGGCATCTGTATCCGGCTCCGGATTGAAGCGTTCCAGCGTGATCCGCCCGTTTGCCGCCTTTTTGAATTCCAGCAGCAGATCTTCCACATCCCGGGCGTAGTCCTTGAGGGGGCGAGGCACCACGCGGGGATCTTCGGTAACGTAGAAGCGGATGGCTACCGGGGTGTCGTCGGGGATCTTGCCGAGGATGTTCCGGGTGCCTTCGGAGAGCGTGTAGATTCGGTCCTCGGTGAGGTCGATGCGGAAATTGAAAAGTCCGAGCGCACCAACGATGTAGTTGATCACGACGGCGATCAGGATGACGACGACGATTCCCGCGATGGCGACAAGCGAGGCGTTGGTTGACTTGGCGGTTCCGGAGGCAGCGTGCTGGCTCATGGTGTTGCTGGGTGGGGGGAGGGAGGAAGAAAAAAGGTAGGTATTGTGGCTGATCTGCAGCCTGTGTGCGAGGGGTCAGGAACGCTTGGCGCGGATTGCGATACTGGTGACGACAAGCGAGACGACGATGATGCTCATGAAGTATAGGATGTCTCGGAACACCAGGACACCCTTGGTCATATCCAGAAAATGAGACATCAGGCTGAGGTCGGCGATGCCATCCACGACATTCGCAGGCAGCATCTTCATGAGTTGTTCCACGATCTGCGGGTAGCCCAGCAGGGTCAGGCCGAGACAGACGGTGATCGAAATGAGCAGGCAGGTGATCTGGCTGCGGGTAAAAGCGGAGATCGCCATGCTGATGGCGACGCAGGCGGAGGCGAAGAGGAAAGATCCGAGGTAGCCGCTCAGGATTGGTCCCATGTCGGGGTCACCGAGGAACTGAATGGTCCAGACGATCGGCCAGGTCAGCAACAGGGCGATGGCCCAGACCAGGACAGAGGCGAGAAATTTCCCGACGATGGCATGCCATGTATGAATCGGCATGGTGAGTATGAGCTCGATAGTACCCTGCCGATGCTCGTCAGCCCACAGCCGCATTCCGACCGCGGGGGCGAGCACGACGAAGAACCACGGCAGGAAAAAGAAGAAAGTCCAGGTGAGTGAGGCGTCGCCGAAATCCCAGAGGTCACCCACCCAGAAGGCGAAACCGGTAGAGACGAGCAGAAAAATTACGATGATGGTGTAGGCGATCGGGGAACTGAAGTAGGCGGAGAGTTCGCGCCGGAAGACAGCTTTGATATTTCGGAATGCGATGTCCATGACGATGTCGGTGGCAATGGAAGTGTTGGCGGGCGAGCGGATATCAGAACAGGTGCGGAAAACAAATCCGGGTGGCCGTTGCAGGCTATTCGGCGGTTTGGGTGATCGAGCGGAAGACGTCGTCAAGGCGCCCCGGGTTGCAGTAGAGTTCCTCGATGCGGAAGCCCCGGTCCCTGCAAAGGTCATTAATTTCCACGGTGAGCGCGGCGGTCTTGTCTTTGCCCTTGGGAATCACTGACCCGGTGAAACATCCCGATTCCTCTCCCTCATGCGGCTGGTGTTCACTGTTCGTTGTCACCGTTTTCGTGCAACTCAACCTGCCGAGTTCCTCCCGGATGGCGGAAGCTGAAGGACCTTGGATCCGTACCTCTAATGCCCCGGCGTCGACCGCCCGAGACTTCAGTTCATCGGGCGTTCCGTCGGCGACGATCTTCCCCTGGTCGATGATGATGGCCCGGGTGCAGGCAGCTTCCACCTCCTCGAGGATGTGAGTGGAAAAGACGATGGTCCGGGTTTCGCCCATTCGCTTGATGAGATTGCGGACTTCCGCTTTCTGGTTCGGGTCGAGTCCATCGGTTGGCTCGTCCAGGATGAGAATCTCCGGATCATGGATGATTGATTGGGCGAGGCAGGTGCGGTGCCGGTAGCCCTTGGAGAGCGTATCGATACTCTGATTGCGGACCGGTTCGAGGAAACAGGTTTCGAGTGCCCTGCCAATGGCAGCTGAGCGGGCAGTTCCGGTGAGGCCACGAAGATCGGCCGAGAAGCCCAGGAAACCGAGGACCGTCATGTCGTTGTAAAGCGGCGCATTCTCTGGGAGGTAACCGATTTTCTCTTTCGCCAATCGGGGCGCATCGAGCATGCTGACGCCATCGATCATGACCGAACCGGCTGACGGCTCGAAGTAGCCGGTGATCATCCGCATGGTGGTCGATTTGCCGGCCCCGTTCGGCCCGAGAAATCCGAGCACTTCACCTTTCCCAACCTCGAAAGAGATATCGTTGACTGCAAGTTTGGTGCCGAATCGCTTGGTAAGATTTTCTACGCTGATCATCTGGTGTCTGGGGGGTCTCTGGTCGGATGCCCGGGAAAGGCCCTCGCGGGTCTCCCTCATCACGCTTGGACTGCAGGCATCCTCAACGGTAGCGGGCTTGTATTGTGGCCAAGGAATGCCGGGGTGCAAATGGATTTTAGCGTGATCGACGATTGCCGCGGAAGCGGGGTATGGGCAAATTTGCTCGCTGCGTTGAGGCGGTGGTGCGTGACATTGTTGCAGAGCGCGCCATAGTCATCGCATGCGCAGCAGGCGGTCATGGATCAGGCTGGGAGAACTCGTCGATCAGGGAGATTTGGAGCAACTCATCGTGTTCCTCGATGAATTGACTCCGGCCCAGACTGCAAGGGCGATCGGTCATTTGGACGAGACTGCCAGCCAGCGGCTGTTGAGCCTGCTCGGCCCGGAAAAAGCTGCCAAGGTCCTGGTTGACCTTCCCGACGAGCAGGCAGCCGACTTGATCGAGGACCTTCCCCCCGAGGGGGCAGCCGCCATCGTCGATGAACTGCCCGGTGATGAGCTGGCGGATATTCTCGCGGAGGTGGATGAGGAGGAGGCCGAGGCGATTCTCGAGGCGATGGATCCGCAGGAGGCGGAGACGGCGCGGCGGTTGATCCGCTACCCGGACGACACGGCCGGGGGCATCATGATGACCGAGTTTCTCTCGTTTCCGGAGCATTATACAGTCGCCGAGGTACTGGAGGATCTACGCCTCAACAGGGAGACGTATTCTGATTACGGCGTGCTCTATGCGTACATCACCTCGGCATCGGGGGCCTTGAGAGGCGTGCTCAAGATGCGCGATGTGTTGCTGGCCACACCGGAAGCCAAGGTCGGCACCTTGATGGTGGATAATCCCCTACGCGCCGGGCTGGATACACCACTGGATGAACTCGTCGATATTTTCGAGGAGCACCCGTTTCTGGGGATGCCGGTGGTGGATGATTCCGGCCACCTTGTCGGGGTGATTCGCAAGGCGGCGGTCAATGAGGCCGCGGAAAAGCGATCGAAGCAGACTTATTTGAAAGCCAGCGGCATTGTCGGTGGCGAGGAATTGCGCAGTATGCCGATCTGGTCCAGGATCGGGCGCAGGCTGGCCTGGCTGATCCCGAGTATGGTGTTGCTGGTGGCCGCTTCGATCGTGATCGTGGCCAATGAGGAGACGATTCGCGAGCACGCGATTCTTGCGGCATTCCTGACAATCGTGGCGGGCTTGAGCGGCAATTCGGGCAACCAGGCCATGGCCGTGAGCATCAGGGAATTGGCCCTCGGATTGATCCGGCCGACCGAGACGCTCTGGGTCTTCACCAAGGAGGCGTTGTTGGGAGCAGTCGTGGGGCTGACTCTCGGGGTGCTGCTGGGGGCCATTGCGTTTGTGTATTCCGGTGAAATCCGGTTGGCAGTCGTCATTGCGACGGCGCTGGCAATAAACACGTTTTTCGCGGTGTTGCTCGGTGGGACGATCCCGCTCTTCCTGCGTCACATCGGTTGGGATCCGGCTCTGGCATCCGGGCCGATTCTCACTACCAGCGTCGACATGTTCGGGTTTTTCCTGGTCCTGAGCCTGGCGAGTGCGCTGCTGTGAACCGGGCAAGCGCTGGTTCTGGAGCGTGAGAATTTCCGCTCTCAGGAAAGCACGCTCGGGCAGGCTCAGGGATCGACGCTGGTGGGCTGGCGGTACTGTTGCTGGAACCACTGATCGCGCATGCGCCGGAGCTCCTGCAGGCGCTTCTGCTGCTCCCCGATATCCAACCCGGTTGTCCGGTTGCGGGCGGTGTTGTTGCGCCCGTATCTGCACCACGGGCCATCGGTAACTTCCTGCAGGCTGACGAATCGCCAATCCACCCGGGCGCCGCTGCGCAGGCGGAGATAGTCGCGGCAGGCTGGCGAAAGATCAATTCCCGCAGCCTTGTTCTTGGTGTTTTTCGGAGGGCTTTTGCCGAACACGTAGTTGTAATCATCAGTGACAAAGGGTCCGCAGTCTTCCCATTGGGCGAAGCAGGTACGGCCCGCATAGCGAATGGCGATCCATTGTCCCTTGAGGACGGTTTTACCCGGTCCGGTGTAGCGTTCACGGAACCATGGGATGACCCGCGGTGCCTCGGGCTTGTGCTTGCCGTAACCGGCGACATCGTTATAGGGCAGCGCGATATAGAACGGGTTTTCCAGGGGGACGAACGCCTCCGGACAGTAATTGCGGTTTCGCTTGGAGATATCGGGATCATCGTAGCCGCCGAAATTCTTTTCCCATGCGACATCCCATGAGCTCTTGTTGTTGGGGGTTGGGTTGTTCGGGCCGGGTTCCTCGCCGACCCAGAAGATTGTCGCCGTGATGCCGATTTTCCAAGGAAAGCGCGTGGACATGGAGCGCGGTCGGGTGGGCGCTACGATGGTCGGCAGGCCATCACCGGAGTAATTGGTGGCGGCCGGAGGCTGCTTCGCCGCACTCGACTGAGCGGCCGCACGAAAAGCAGGGCCGTCCCCCAGGAAGAGGAGAGCGGCGAGCAGCAGCGCTTTCGGTCTGGTTGCCATGAGCGAGCGGGATTCTACAGTTGGAGGGCCATCGGGCAATCGTAGTCGGTGCGCCGCTTCGGTCGGAATTCAGAACCGGCAGAGTTCCGAACTGCGGGCGACTGCGTCCTTACCGGGATGGTCGAGCGTGTAGTGCAGACCGCGGCTTTCGAGCCGGCCGATTGCCGAGTCAACGATCAAGGAGGCGGTCTCGATCAGGTTACGCAGCTCGAGAATCTCGGTGGTGATCCGGTAGCCCCAGTAGAATTCATCGACCTCCCGGCGCAGATTACGCAGGCGTCGCGCCGCACGGCGCAACCGTTTGTCGGTCCGAAAGATCGATACGTAATCCCACATCAGGCGGCGGATTTCGTCCCAGTTATGGTAGATAACGACGAGTTCGTCGACATCGGCAACGTCACCGCTCTGCCAGTTCGGTATGGCATAATTCTTCGGCGGCTTCGAGCTATCGACGGGAAAGCGAGTGGCGGCATGCTCGACGGCACGGTGGGCAATGACCGCCCCTTCCAGCAGTGAGTTGGATGCCAGGCGGTTGGCCCCGTGCAGGCCGGTGCGGCCGACTTCGCCGACCGCGTAGAGTCCACGGATGCTGGTCGAGCCATTGATGTCGGTACGCACGCCGCCGCACTGATAGTGGGCCGCGGGAACCACCGGGATGGGTTCGCTGGTTGCATCGATGCCGAGCGCGAGACAGGTTTCGTAGATGTTGGGGAAGCGGGTGGTAATGAATTCCCTGCCTTTGTCGGAAATATCGAGGTAGACGCACGGACCACCGGTACGCTTGATTTCCTGATCGATGGCGCGGGCGACGATGTCGCGGGGCGCGAGGGATTCACGCTTGTCATAGTTGCCCATGAACGGGTGGCCGTTCTTGTCGACGAGAATAGCGCCCTCTCCGCGCAGTGCCTCGGAAATGAGGAAATTCTTGCGCAGTGGGTGGTAGAGGCACGTGGGATGGAACTGGATGAATTCCATATCGGAGATCACCGCGCCTGCGCGCCAGGCCATGGCGACTCCGTCTCCGGTCGCCACCACCGGATTGGTGGTGTACTGGTAGACCCTGCCGGAGCCGCCTGTGCACAGGAAGATGCGATCCGAGCGGAGGGCGCCCACCTCCCCGCATACTTCGTCAAGCACGTAGAGGCCGATGGCCCGGTCATGGGACGCGTAGCCGAGCTTGCCGGTGGTCACGAGATCGATCGCATAATGATTTTCGCGGATGGTAATGCGCGGGTGGGCTTGGGCCGCCGCTATGAGTGCCTGCGAGATCGCGCGGCCGGTGGTGTCCCGCGAGTGCATGACGCGGCGGCGGGTGTGTCCGCCCTCGCGGGTGAGGTCGAAGGAGCCGTCCGCGTTGCGGTCGAAGGTGACTCCAAACTCGATGAGTTCGGAGACCCGGGAAGGGCCCTCGGTGATGATGGTTCGTGCCACGCTCTCGTCGCAAAGCCCGGCGCCGGCATCGAGCGTGTCCGAAAGGTGATCCTCGAGGCAATCGTCTGCCCCCTGCACACAGGCGATGCCCCCCTGTGCCCATGCGGTATTCGAGTCCTTGGTCGATCGCTTGGTCAGCACGCACACTTCGCCGTGCTCGGCTGCCTTGAGCGCTACAGTCAGACCGGCGATGCCGGTGCCCACAACGATAAAGTCGAACGTTTCCATGAACGGGCGGTAGTTATACACCGGGATTTCCCGGCTGGGAAGGCTCGGCAGAGGAATTTCAAGTCAAAGTGGCCAGATTGCCGGTTTGCGTGTGGCGGCGGGAGGCAGCAGACGATTGCGGCAACTCACGAAGGTCGCGCGGCAAGTGCTGGGGCGACCATCGGCCAGAGCAGGCCATGGGAACTGGTTTGTTCACCCGTTGGCACAATCCGTCGACGAGATTCGGGGAGGCCTGCCAATCCATGATGCCTTCCGAGGGAAGAGGGTTCGCAGGAGAAATCCTGCTCACAGGAGCTCCACGGGCAGCGCATCCTCGAATGGGTCGGGGGCATGGCCCGCGGTGGCGGTGATGGTCTTGCCTTCCTGTTGCATCGCCCTTCTGACCCGCTGAACGGTTCCCTGGGCGACACCCGCCAAGTGCGCGATTTTCCGAAGACTGAGGCCTTCCTCGAGGTGACGCACCACTTCCGGATAGCGGCCCAGAATGGCGTCGGGCGTGTCTTTTGTGCCGGGGGGCCTGCCGAGAGTTCTGCCCCTGTTGCGGGCGCTTGTAAGGCCGCTGAGGATGCTCGCACTGTGGCGGGCGTTTTCCGCGCTGGCCATTTCGTCGAGCAGCGCAAGTATCATCGAGCCACCAGGAGAGAGGCTGCCCTCGGGGAGCAGGGTTTCGATTTCTTGGCAATGCCAGCAGAAGGAGACCCCGTGGGCATGCAGATCCCGCAGGAACTGGAGGGCGAGGGAACACCGGCGTCCCGTGCAGGAAATATCGTTGGCCAGGACTTTGCGGATCCTGCCGGCTTCGGCCAACTCAAGAATCCGCGCGGTTGCAGTTCGGACGGGCGCGTTGTTCTCCCCGGGATGGATCTCGATGGTTTCGACAACTTCCCAGTGCTTGTCACGGGCGACTTGCAGGAGCGCTCGCAAACTTTGCGAAAGGCTGGCGGTGGTGGTGGAGCGGGAGATCGAGTTGATCAGGATCGCTACCGGAATGGGAAAGCTCTCAGCTGCCATACGCACATTGTAGCGCGTTCTGGATCATTGCACAGTAAAAATATATCTATAATTTGAGCACATAAGCGCAAACAACTTAGATTTAAATTGTATTACATGAATCATATAATTATTTTGTTATATTAAGTGAGGAACATGCTCTTAAACGCTGTTTCGCGGTGACCTCAGTTCGGAGGGCCGCCAGCCGATCCATTTTTTGAAGGTGTTGGAGAAGCTGAACGGATTCTCGTAACCAAGGTTGCGGGCGATGGTTTCGACCTTGGCATCGGTGGTGGCGAGCAGTTGCCGGGCACGCTGCATGCGCAGGAACGTCAGATGCTGCATCGGGCTGCGCCCGAGTTCACGGTGGCAGAGGCGTCGCAGATGTTCCTCGCTGACGCAGGCGAGGCTTGCCAGCTCTGGCAGGGACCACGCCCTGCCTGGTGCGCTCTCGACAGCTCGCCAGAGTCGCCACAGTCGTTGATCGTGCCGGTGGGGTTGGGCGAAACTCAAGACATACTGGTGAATCAATTCGATCCAATGGTAGAGAGCAGCGGTGCCGTGCGACCCGCAAGCCTCGGCGTGGAGCCCGGTGATCGCGTGGCGGATCGGATTCGGATCGAGTCGGCCTGATACCGGCGAGAGTGCCGAGAGAATGGGGGTGCCTTCCCGCGATTCGAGGTAGCGCACCCAGCAGAATTTCCATGAATGATTGTGGCGCGCCTGCACTGCGTTGGCCACAAAGGGCGGAAGCAGGCAGGCTTCCCCGGCACATACGGGTTTCCATCTACCATCGACCAGAACCTCGCCCTCCCCCTCGAAACAGGCCATGAAAAAAGTTCCCGACTGGTCAGGACGGCTGATTTTGAACGGGTTGTGGGAGGTCAGCAGGCCAGTGTGTGCGACATGATGCTGCGCAAGCAGCGTGCAGACGGGAGCTTTGCGCAGCCAGTCGCGCTGATCAGTAGAGCTCGCCCGCACGACATGCGTGCGTTGGAAGAACGGTTCGGCTCTCGAGGGGACAGTCAATCAACGCCCAGCATATTGAGTACATTGATCCGTGCAAATGTGGATTTACGATAGGTATATGTGTAAAAATCATTGTTGATCGCATGTAAAATGTATGACGGAGTGGAATTTGGATAGCACAAGATCTGAAAATGCCGAATCCCTGGACAGGAAAAGGAAATCCCTACACGCGGCAGGAGGTGCTCGAGCGCCTGCACGACACACTCGCGCGCGGAGAAGCCGTCATCGCGGCGGGAGCGGGCACGGGCATCAGCGCCAAGTTTATCGAGAGAGGCGGTGCCGACCTGATCATCGTTTACAACTCGGGTCGCTATCGCATGATGGGGCACGGATCCATTGCCGGAATGATGGGTTATGGTGATGCCAATGCGACCGCCATGGAGATCGGGGAATTCGAAGTATTGCCGGTTGTTGAGGAGGTGCCGGTGATCTGCGGTGTTCATGCCACTGATCCGCGTCGTCGTATGTGGCACTGGCTGCAGCAGGTGCAGGCCATGGGATTCTCGGGTATGAATAACTTTCCCACCCATTCCATCATTGATGGCGCGTTCCGGCAGCAACTGGAGGAGACCGGCATGGGTGTGCACAAGGAGGTGGAGACGGTGGCATTGGCGCGCAAGATGGACATCTTCTCCATCGTCTATGTCGCCTCTCCTGAGGAAGCCAGGGACATGGCTGCTGCTGGAGCAGATGTCATCATAGCGCACGTCGGATGCACCGTCGGTGGGTCGATCGGTGTCACCAGCGCGGCGATGTCACTTGCAGCGGCTGCACGGGCAACCCAGGCGATCATCGATGCCGGCAAGAGCGTGCGCGATGACATTTTCTATCTCAGTCACGGCGGACCGATTGCCACGCCCGAGGATGCTGCTTTCATCAATGAGCACACCGAGGCTGTCGGTTTCGTCGGTGCGTCCAGCCTGGAACGCATGGCGGTGGAGGAGTCCTTGAGTGACTTGACCCGGCAGTTCAAGGCGATCCCGGTGAAGCGGCGGAGGTAACCGCATTCCGCAGTCTGAACGAAACGAGTTTCTTCGCATCATGCCAACCATCGCCGTCCTGGGAACTCTCGATTCGAAGGGGGAAGAGCACGCATTTCTCGCTGAGCGTATCCGCGAACGTGGGCACGAGGTGCTGCTTATCGATGTCGGTAGCGGCGGGGCACCGCAGGTGGAACCGGACGTGAACCGTTTCGAGGTGGTGCAGGCCGGTGGAATCGACCTGCAGCCGCTCATTGATGGGCGAGACCGGGGCGCATGCGTGGTGGCGATGTCCGGGGCGGCTCCGGTGATGCTGGCAAAACTGGTCGACGAGGGCAGGATCGATGGGGTCATTTCACTTGGCGGTGGCGGCGGAACGGCTATCGGAACGGCTGCCATGCGGGCCCTGCCAGTGGGATTTCCGAAGTTGATGGTCTCGACCCTGGCCAGCGGTAACACTGCTCACTACGTGGGTACTAAGGACATCGTGATGATGCCGAGCATTGTCGACGTGGCCGGATTGAATCGGATTTCCCGGATGCTTTTCACGCGGGCGGCGGGTGCCATCTGCGGGATGGTGGAAGCCAGCGTCGATGCCGGCGGGTCGCGGCCCCTGATCGTGGCAAGCATGTTCGGCAATACCACCGAGTTGGTCGATGCGGCCCGGGAGATCCTCGAGGAGGCGGGATACGAGGTGCTTGTCTTCCATGCCACCGGCACAGGGGGACGCACCATGGAGAGCCTCATCGAGAGCGGCATGGTCGCCGGGGTGCTCGATGTGACCACCACCGAGTGGGCCGACGAACTTGTCGGTGCGACGCTTTCAGCGGGGCCGGAGCGGATGGATGCGATGACCAGGGCGAAGGTTCCGGCGGTGGTCGCCCCGGGCTGTCTCGACATGGCCAACTACGGTGAGCGGGCCACGGTGCCGGCGGAATTCGAGGGACGCACTTTCTACGTCCATAACCCGCAGGTGACATTGATGCGGACCAATGCGCGGGAGTGTGCGCAACTGGGCAGGATCGTGGCGCAGAAGGCGAATGCCAATCCGGCGCCGGCGGCCATCATGGTCCCGAAAAAAGCGATCAGCGTGATCAGTGCACCGGGGCAGCCTTTTCACGACCCCGCCGCCGATGCGGCCCTCTTCGGTGCCATCCGGGAGCACGCCAGAGTGGAAGTGAACGAATACGATGAAGAAATCAACAGTCCGGCATTCGCACGCGCCTGTGCGGAGAAACTTCTCGAATTGATGCGATCCACGACAGAAAAACCAATTACGTAAACGTGCCAGAAACCATGATCAGACATTTCGGAGTATTCGAATTCAACGAGGATGTGACCGGCGAGCAGATCGACGAGTGCTTCCGGGAGATGCAGAGCATGGTGGGGAAGATCCCCGGCCTGCAGGGGATGGAGCACGGCCCTTACCAGAGTGAGGAAGGGTTGAATGAGGACTTTACCCACGGCTTCATCATGACCTTCGACTCGCCGGAAAGTCGCGATGCCTATTTGCCGCATCCGGAGCATGAGCGCGTCAAGGAGATCGTGGTGCCGCGCCTCAAGCGGGTGGTGGTGTTCGATTTCGAAGTGCAACGGGAAGCATCGTGAAGATACGCGTTTCTCTTCTGACAGCATGCGGCGCACTCGCCGCGCTGGCAGCACAGGCCGCCACGCCGGTATCTCTGTTCGATGGCAAGAGCCTCGAGGGCTGGGAAGTTCGCGCCGGTGAGGAGGCGTGGTGGAGTATCCGCGATGGCGCCCTGACGGGGGGCTCGCTGGAAACCAAGGTGCCGCACAACACCTTCCTGGTGTCGCGGGAGCGCTACGCGAACTTTGAATTGCGGTTCCGTGTCCGCCTCGTCAAGGGCGCCGGATTCATGAACTCGGGCATCCAGGTGCGCAGCATTCGGGTGGGCGGTAAGAAGGCGCATGAAATGTCCGGTTACCAGGTGGACGCCGGCATTGGTTGGTGGGGAAAGCTCTATGATGAGTCACGCAGAAACAAGGTGATTGCCGGCCCGGTCGATCCGGAGGCCCTGGCCGGGGCGGTGCACGACTGGGACTGGAATGCCTGCGTGATCCGTTGCGAGGGACCGCGCATCCGCAGCTGGATCAATGGCGTTCCGGCTGTCGATTTCACCGAGCAGAACCCGGATATCCCGCTGGAGGGGAAGATCGGCTTGCAGGCTCATGGAGGCGGGAAATTTCTCGTGCAGTTCAAGGATATTACGATCGAGGAGCTGCCCGCCACGCCCGGAGCGAAACAGTGGCCGCCGCAGGGGCCTCAGTCGGCGGATCGGGCGCGGTCTTTTTTCACCGTGCCCGAAGGGTTCGAGGTGGAACTGGTGGCCTCGGAGGAGCACGGGGTCGGCAAGCCGATCACTGTTGCCTGGGATACGGCGGGCAGGATGTGGACCATGACTGCACTCGAGTATCCAGTCGACGCCAACGAGAGCCGGGCGCAGGCGGAAGCCCTTTACCGTGAGGGTGGGCGCGACAGTGTCCTTGTCTTTGACGAACCGAATGCGGCCGGACCGCAGCGACCGCGTGTTTTCGCCGATGGATTGGCGATCCCGCTGGGGCTTCTGCCGTATGGGAACGGGGCGCTGGTACAGCATGGCAGCGAGATCCGCTTATACGAGGACTCCGATGGCGACGGTAAGGCTGACGGCCACCGCGTGATTCTGGAAGGCTTCGGCATTCAGGATTCTCACCTGCTTCCCCACCAGTTCGATCGGGCTCCGTCGGGTTGGGTCTACGTCGCCCAGGGCTTGTTCAACTCATCCACAGTGCGCCGCCCGGGAGGACTGCCCTTTGCCGACGGCAGAAAGCAAGTGGCCTTCAACCAATGCAAGCTGGCGCGTTTCCGACCCGACGGCTCGGCATTTGAACTGCTCACACAGGGACCCAACAACATCTGGGGTATGGCTGCGGCGCGCAATGGAGAGGTGTTCATCCAGGAGGCGAATGATCTTGGTATCCCGGTAGCGGAATTTCTGCCCGGCATGCATTACAAGACGGGTGCCAAGGACCGCCTGCGGCCGTATGCACCGCAGATTCCGCCCTCGCTCGAGGGTTCGCAGATGGGCGGCACCGGGTTGAGCGGCTTGGCGATCGCAGAGGACGAGGGCAGCCTGTTTGCCAGCGGCTTCGCTGGCAAACACGTGTTTTACATCGCCAACCCGATTACCAACCGCATCCAGGTGGTGACGATGCATCGTGACGAGGGGGGCACTCCCATCTACGAGAAGCAGGATGATTTTCTTGTCTCCGAGGACACATGGTTTCGGCCGGTGGCAATCCATTTCGGGCCGGATGGCGCGCTCTACGTCGTCGACTGGTACAACAGAATCATTTCGCACAACGAGGTGCCGCGGGCTCATCCCGACCGGGACAAGACGCGGGGACGCATCTGGAGGATTCGGCCGGTGGATGTCCCGCGCCCGGCGCGCGTCGACATGACACAACTCGAGTCGAGTGCGGTGATTACCTACCTTGGCGGCCCGAACGCGCGCCTGGCGAGGGCTGCGTGGATGGAACTGGGTGATCGCAAGCACACGGCTGTGGTCCCGCAGCTGCGGGAGCTGGTTGATGACCCGGAGACCACCCAGGCGCGGCGGCTGGATGCGCTGCGGGCCATTGAGGAGATGCAGATGCTGGATACTGAAATGCTGGTGCGCTGGTCCAGGGATGCCGATCCGCAGCTGCGCTTCGAGGCGATCCGGGCCGCTGGCGAACTTGCCGCGATCGATGAACAGAGCTACCTGCGAATGCTCGACCCCGGAGAGCTGAATTTCCGTGTCCGCTGCGCCGCGGCAACCACCCTGCGTCGACTTCCGCAGGTGACTCCGGCCATGGTCGCGGGGTTGGTCGGGCAGATCCAGCCGGCGGCCGAGGACGGCAGTGACAGGAGAGCAATTTTCGAGCGGCAATTTCAGCGCTACCTGGTTCGTTGGGCGCTGGAAACCCACCCGGAGGCCACGGCCGTGGCCCTCGAGCAGGGTCGGGAAATGGAGGCTGAGCAGCGCATCCTGCTGGCGACCGGTCTCGAGCCTTCCGTGGCCGCGCCGCTGTTGCTCGAGGCGGTTGCGGAGATTGAGCGCCCGCTCTCGCAGCAGGAGCTGGAACTGCTTGGCAGTCAGCTCAAGCAACCCGCGGTGGCGGAGGCCTTCCGGCGTATCCTCAGCGATGCAGAGAGGCGCTCCGGCCTGCTCGGGTCCCTCTTGCAGTTCGATGTCAGTCTTGCTGCAGAGCCGGCCCTGCGTGCTGTCGTGCTCGACGCCGCCCGGTTGCTGAGTGACTCCCAATCCGGGGAGTGTGATGCGCTTGTGCTTTCGTTGGCGCGGCATTTCCGGCTTACTGAACTCGCCCCGATGATCACCGCCGGATTGAACCGAGGGCAGGTTGGGGTTGCCGACGGGTTGCGCGCCCTTACCGAGATCGGTCATCTGGATGCCGAGCTCTACAGGGCGTATCTCGACAGCGGTGATGCAGCAGTGGCCCGCGAAGCGATGATCGGGTTCGCTGCGGTTGGAGGTGCGGATGCGGTCTCGGAGATCGGGCGGCGTTGGCAAAAGCTTCCCGGAGTGATCCGTCAACTCGCTCTCGACGGCTTGCTGCGTCGTGAGGAGTCGGCGATTGCGTTTGCTGGGATGGCCGCGGAGGGCGGCTTCGCAGGTTTTGGTTCCGCAGCCATGGAGCGGTTATTGATGACCCCCGGTGCGGATCATCCGGCGGTGGCCAAACTTCTGCGCAGCCCGGCCTCCGCGGCACGCCCGGTGATTCGCCTGGCCGGCGGGGATTCGGATCATGTGGCCACCGCGATCGATCTTGAGGGCCCCTTCACGGTGGAGGCATGGGTGCGCCTCGCGCCGAATATCGGCAATGCCGACAGTCTGCTCGGGCGCAGGGGTGGTGCCGACTTCAACTTCTTCGCAGCGACGTTCCGGGTCCATGCCGGCTCCGGCCATGGGGACGTGATCGTGGCCAGGCGCCGGGCCGAAGCGGAGCGTTGGACGCACTATGCCGTGACCCGTGATGAACAGGGGCGCTTTGTTCTCTACATTGACGGCGAACTTGATCAGGACAGGAGCAAGGTATTTACCGGCCCGTTGCAGGGACTCAACGTCGGCGAGTCGAGTGCCGTGCATGGCAGTGCGGCTGACCTCGCGGAGGTCAGGGTATGGGATCACGCCCGCAGCGCGGACGAGATCCGCGCCGACCATGGAACCAGTTTCGCGGAGCTGGTGGATGTTCCGCGCGGTTTGCGGCTTCTGGTGCATGGTGGTCAGCCTGATCTGCAAGTGCAGGGTGAGACCCGGGTGGTGTGGACCACCGACATTCCCCGCCTGCGAACGCCTGCCGAGTCGCGAGCACGGGCAGAGAAATTCGAGCGGTATCGCAAGTTGGCGCAGGCACCCGGTGATCCGGAAAAAGGCAAGCTGCTGGCGACCATGAGCTGCCTGATCTGCCACCAGGTCAACGATCAGGGCATGCGTGTCGGGCCTGACCTCAGTGGGGCAGGTGCGATGGGTGTCGAAGCTCTCTTGAGGAATATCCTCGAACCGGGTGAGCAGTTGGAGAGTGGCTACTACCGCCACGATCTGGTCCTCGAGGATGGGGCATTGTTAAGCGGTTTCCTGGTGGAAGAGACCGGTCAGCACCTTACCCTGCGCCAGATCGGGGCTGATGACCGGGTGATCCCGCGTCGGCAGATCAGGGGACACCGGGTCTCCAGGCAGAGCATCATGCCGGAGGGACTGCTCGACGGCTTCGACGAGAGCCAGGTAGCGGACCTGTTGAGTTATCTGCTCAGCTTGAAGTAGCCACGTTGCCCGCCGGCGGTATGGGTTTGCAGGGATCCTCGGGAGCAGAACGCTCGCGGGTCGTGTCCTCAATGCGTTGCGGCCCTGTGCGTATATTGGCAGTATCATGAAAGACGCCAGGCGTCGCCCGCGGAACTCTCTGCTATCTCAAAGAAAACATCAATGTCCTTCGTTTCACGACGAACATTTCTGCGGAGGGTTGGTGGCACGACCTTCGCCTTCGCCACCTTTGCCGAACTCGAGTGCGCCCTGGCCATCCAGACCACATCACGCGGTGTGCTGGTCGAGTGCGAGGCGTTTGCCGAGATGGGCGGTGGGACGCGCGATACGCATTTTATCGATCAGATGGGAGGCATCTACCTGTTGGCACACGGTCTGGGCGTGCCGGTGGAGAATGCGCGCACCACGGCGAACTTTGCCGAGGCCGGCACCTACCGGGTATGGGTGCGCGCCAAGGATTGGTGTCCGGGAGACTGGCAGTCGCCGGGCCGTTTTTGCGTGCATGTTAACGGGCAGCCGATAGACAAGACCTTCGGCGAAAGTGGAGAGGGTTGGGGCTGGGAGAACGGCGGTGAATTGGAAGTGTCTGCCGGTGAAGCGACGATCAAACTGGAGGACCTCTCCGGTTTCGACGGCCGCTGTGATGCGATTTACTTCACACGGGATGCTGGCGATATCCCACCGAATGAACGGGTGGAGCTGCTTCGATGGAAGGACGCGCTGGCAGGGCGCACGCCGGAGCAGACGCAGAATCTCGAGTTTGATGTCGTGATTGTCGGCGGCGGCATGATCGGCTGTGGCGCGGCATTGGCGGCAGAGTCCGAGGGGCTGCAGTCACATGGTCCTTCAGCGCGACCTTCCGACTCCCGGCTGGGGATGGGACGAGCCCGGCACTGAATTGACCGTCAGCTTCGCCGGCCAACAGCACCAAGCCACCGCCGACAAGCGCGGGCGTTGGCAGGTCAAGCTGAGTCCGCTGTCCGCCAATACCACCGGGCAGGAAATGATCATCAGCAATGCCACCGGTGGAACATTCAAGTATCAGGACGTTCTCATCGGTGACGTCTGGATCTGTTCCGGCCAGTCCAATATGGAGTGGTCGGTCAAGCAGTCACACAACTCGGGAGCCGAAATCGCCGGGGCTGATCACCCCCTTATCAGGCTGTTCAACGTGCAGGGCCATACCACTGCAAGCAGCCCGCAACAACGCCTGCAACAACCGAGCTCGTGGCAGCCTTGCAGTCCCCGCTCGGCGCCGGGTTTCAGTGCCGTGGGCTACTCATTCGGCCGGGAACTGCTGCAGCAAAGTGGCGTGCCCATCGGCCTTGTGGGTACCAACTGGGGCGGCACCCGCGTCGAGCCATGGACGCCTCCGGTGGGCTTTCGCAAGCACCCCGAGCTTGCTGCTCTCTCCGCGCAGGTCGATGCCCAGCTCATCGACACACCCACCGGCAAGGCCGCCTGGCAGAACTATGCCCGGGCTTGCGGCGAGTGGAGCAGGGAGGTCAGCAGGTGGGTCGAGGAGGGGCTTAATATTTCCGTCGCCCCGCCAGTAAGCCCCGGCCCCAGGGGGCAT